>JAGVGS010000156.1 GCA_020057015.1 Candidatus Omnitrophota bacterium
GCCGCGGCGGCCCTGGTGTACGCGGCCAGCGCGTGGGCCATCGCGCCGATTTGCCTCTGGCTCTCGCCGATTCCGGTGCTGCTCTTTGCCCTGTATCCCTATCTCAAGCGTGTGACTGTGCTGGCACACGTGGGCTTAGGTGCTGCCTGGTCGATGGGGCCGCTGGGCGCTTGGGTGGGGGCGCGCCGCTCGCTGGAGGGCCTCGGCGAGGCAGGGTGGTTGTGGCTCTTTTCGTTCCTGTGGGTCACTGGCTTTGATATCATCTACGCCACGATGGACGAGGCCTTTGACCGGCAGGCCGGCTTGCACTCGCTGCCCGCCAGGCTGGGCCGCCGGCCGGCGCTGCGCGTCGCCGCTCTGCTGCATGCCGCGGCATTTCTTGCCCTGACGCAGTTATGGGCGCAGCAGTTGCAGGGAATGATGGCGTTGGCGTGGCTGGCGGCGATCGGCGCTCTGTTGGTCTGGCAGCACATGGTGGCTGAGCGCCGTCCTGAGTTTGCCTTCCTGCAGTTGAATGGAGTGATCGGGTTCCTTGTCTTGGGATTTGTATGGGTTGGCATGTGAAGGGGGGGTGCCATGAGAATAGCGCAGAAGATCTGGATCCTGGTCTACAGTCTCTATGCCTCCTTTAGCGTGTTTTGCACGGCAGTGCCATTTGGTTTTGGCGGAGCATGGACCTGGGAGTATCCGTTCTTGCGTGCCGTACACCAATACAGCTCGCGGTTGGCGCTATTTGCAGTCGTTGTAGGATCCTTAGTACTGTTTGTCGGGAATATTGGTCTATTCATGAATCGCACATGGGCCAAGAAGACAATAGGATTTGGTATTTACGGTATTCTCTTATCGATTATTACTATGGTTGTTGGAGTTTTCACCACCGCTTTTTCAGGCATGGTGTCGCTCTTTGAGCCAGGTAGTATTATGGCATTACTTTTTTGGATAATCGGCCCAACGGTTATTATTTGGCCTGGTATTCTTACCGTGAAGAAACTGGCCTAGAGATTGCAGTGCCGTAACACCCTGAATGGTAAAGAGCTAATGCGTATTATTGTCGGTATGACCGGAGCCTCCGGATTTATGTTCGGCGTGGACTTGCTGCGCCGGCTGCAGGCTGAGAAATACCTGGTTCTCTCCAAGTGGGGGCGCTATACGCTGAAGGAAGAAACCGGCCTCACCGAGCATCACCTCGCCGAGTACGTGAAGCGCGTCTTCTCGGATGACGACCTGGCCGCGCCCTTTTCCTCTGGCTCGACACCCTTTGACGCCTACGTGATGCTGCCGTGCTCCTCTTCCACGATGTGCAAGATCGCCGCCGGCATCGGGGATACGCTCATCACTCGTATTGCGCAAGTCGCTCTTAAAGAGCGCCGCAAGCTCATCATCGGCCTGCGCGAAACCCCGCTGTCGACCATCCATCTCGAACAAGCTGCGAAACTCTCGCAAGCCGGAGCGATCATCATGCCGCTTTCTCCGCCGCTTTATCACCGGCCGCAAAATCTGGAGGACATGGTCGAGCAGTTCACGGCCAAGGTGCTGAGCCTCTTAGGGGTGGAGACCGCCCACGCCTGGAAGCCCGAAGCCCTCGAGTAACCCGCACCGCCCCCGATCATGTCAGGTCTGCAATCGTTCCTCTCGCTTCTTGAGCGCCATGGCGAATTGGCGCGCATCCCGGTGGAAGTCGATCCGGTGCTCGAGATCACCGAGATCGCGATCCGGGCGGTCAAGGCACACAAGCCCGCACTCCTCTTTGAGCGCGTGAAAGGCTCGCCATACCCGGCCGCGCTTAATCTCCTCGCCAGCGACAAACGCGTGGAGCTGGCCCTCGGCCGCCACCCGCAGCAGATCGGCGCCGAGATCAAGCGCCTCCTGGAGGCGGCGATGCCGCCACGGCCTCAGCGCCTGCTGGAAGAATGGCGGGTGCTCGGGCGGGTGCTGGCTATGGCGCCGCGGTGCGTGACGCGCGCGGCCTGCCAGGAGATCATCGAAGCCCCGCAGCTTGAGCGCTTGCCGATTCTCCAATGCTGGCCCAAAGATGCGGGGAAGTTCCTCACCTGCGGCCTCGTGGTGACCTATGACCCGGAGACTTGCGCGCGCAACATCGGCATTTACCGCCTGCAGGTGGTAGGTCCTGATCAGACGCTGATGCACTGGCAGATCCAGAAAGGCGGTGGGTTCCACTACTGGAAAGCTGAGCAGCAAGGCCGCGTGTTGCCCGTCGCGGTCGCCATCGGCACCGATCCGATTCTCACCATCGCCGCGGTCGCCCCGCTGCCAGAGGGCATCGACGAGTTGGCGTTTGCCGGCTTTCTGCGCGGCCGGGCGGTGCCGATCACAGGCGGCAAATCGCAGCCCATGGCGGTGCCGGCTGAGGCTGAATTCATCCTCGAGGGCACGGTCGCCCCGGGGGAGCGGCGTCCCGAAGGGCCCTTCGGCGATCACTTCGGCCACTATTCGCATCCGGCCCCATTTCCGGTCTTCCGGATTGAAAAACTGACGCGCCGCCGGCACCCGATCTATGCCGCCCAGGTGGTGGGCAAGCCGCCGCAGGAAGACCGGTATATCGGCAGCGCGGTGCAGGAAATGATGCTGCCGATGGCCAAGCTCATCCATCCGGAGCTGCGCGACCTGTGGGCCTACTATGAAACCGGGTTCCACAGCCTGGCGGTGGCCTCGGTGCGCAACCGCTTTGGCAAGGAAGGGATGAAGACAGCACTCGGCCTCATGGGCACCGGGCAGATGGCGCTGACCAAATGCATCATTCTGGTGGATGACCAGACCGATGCCCGAGATTTCACCGCGGTGCTGCACGCGCTGCGCGATCGGTTCGACCCATCCCGGGACTTTCTCTTGCTCCCGGGAGTGCCTTTTGATACCCTAGATTTTACGAGTTTTACCCCCAATCTGGGCAGCAAGATGGTGCTAGATGCCAGCCGCTGCGAGGGGCCAGCCATCCGGCACCCGGCCAAGGTCGACGAGGCCCAGGTAACATCCCTGCATCCGCGCATCCGCCGCACCCGCCTGCTTGAGGGCGCACTGCTGGCCGTCCAGGTGCAGGGCGCTGGGCGCGATGTCCTCGAGGTGCTGGTGAAGGCCCCGGCCTTAAGCAGCGTCACACTGGTGGCGATTGTCAGCGAAGACGTGGATTTGGGTGATCAGGAAAGCCTCTTGTGGGGCCTGTTTACCCGGTTCGACCCGGCCCGTGACGTGCTCTTCGCCGATACCGAGCTGAAAGGGGCTTGGCCGGTTTACCGGGGCGTCTTGGGCATCGACGCGACGTTTAAGGCCGGCTACCCGGATCCCGTGCTGATGGATGAGCGCGTTGTCGAGTTGGTCAACCGGCGCTGGGCTCAGTACTGGCACGCGTAGGCAGGGTGAGCGCGATCGTGCTGAGCGTGTTGCTGCAGGGGACGAGTACTGCCCGTGCAGCCTCGGTGGGTGAAGACGAGCTCTACAGTTATCTGGCGGCCATGAGTACCGCGGCGGCTAGTTGCGACGTGCAGTGGTTTGCAGGCATTTTTGCGCCAGATATTCAGATCATCTTTGAGGACTCAGGTCGGCGCGACACCCCCTCCCGCCGCGCCTATCTGGATTACTGGCAAGCGCTCTGCCGAGCAGGCGGTGGTGCGGAAGGCGGTTTCCGTGTGACCAGCTCGTCGCATCGCGTAGGAGACGGGGTCGCGACGATGACTTTTGATATGTTGAAAGAATATCAACTCGGGCTGGTTCATCGCCGCCGTGTCCGAGTGGAGGTGCATCAGGAGTACCGGCTCACGCGGCGTGGGTACGAAGCCTTGCAGGTGCGCTACCTCTATCAGCGCTCGCAGTACCGGGATCTGGCGGATCAGCGCATTGTACCGTGGGAAGAGGTGCAACCGATACCACCCCTTACCCGATTAGTGCGCCAGCTGCTCGGGCCGTGGTTGCTGCCGGCAGATCAGCGCAATCCCTGAAAGCTCAAGGATGTCGATACTACAACAAGTAGAAGAGAAGCTTCAAAGAAACGAGCGATTGACCCGGCAGGACGCGCTGGAACTCTTCGCCACCCGCGATGTCATTGGCCTGGGCCGCCTGGCCGGCCAGGTGAAGCGCGCGCGCTGGGGCGACAAGGTCCATTTCGTGATCAACCGCCAGATCAACCCGTCTAACATCTGCGTGCTGTCCTGCAAATTCTGCGACTTCGCCACCAAGCGCGGCCGGGCCAATGCCTACGAAATGACCATTGAAGAGATCGTGGGCCACTGCAACGCCGAGCTGCGCGAAGTGCACATCGTGGCCGGCCTGCACCCGGACTGGCCATGGGCGCATTACCTCGACATGTTCCGGGCCATCAAGCAGGCCTACCCGCAGATCCAGATCAAGGCGTGGACTGCCGTCGAGATCGACTATTTCGCCAAGAAATTCCGCAAGAGCGTAGAGCAGGTGCTGAAAGAGCTGATGGCCGTGGGGCTGGCCGCCCTGCCGGGCGGAGGGGCCGAAGTCTTCTCCGAGCGCGTGCGCAAGGCGCTGTTTCCCTTTAAGCTGGGGGCGCCGCGCTGGCTCGAAGTGCACAAGATTGCGCACCAGATCGGCCTGCGCACCAACGCGACGCTGCTCTACGGCCACATGGAAACCCACGAGGAGCGCGTGGATCACATGCTCAAGCTGCGCGCGCTGCAGGAGGAAACCGGCGGCTTCATGAGCTTCATTCCGCTGGCCTATCAGACCGGCAAGACGCAGGTGGTGAAGCGCCAGGCTTCAGCGATTGAGGATCTGAAAACGATTGCGATTGCCCGGTTGTTGCTCGACAACTTCCCTCACATCAAGGCCTACTGGGTCACGATGGGAGAGGAGATCGCCTCGGTGGCCCTGCAGTTCGGCGCCGATGACATTGACGGGACTATTGGGGAAGAGCGCATCATGCATGCGGCCGATGCCGGCTCGCCGGTGGCCTTGACGCGCGATCGTCTTGTGGCCCTTATTCAGGAGTCCGGCTCAACACCGGTGGAACGCGATGCCCTCTATGACACCATCAAAGTCTACGACGACCGCACGTGTTGCGAAAATTCCGTATCTCAATAGCACTCCCTTCTTTCGGGGCTTAGGCCTCAGGGGACAGGAGCTGGCGGAGTGCACCCCTCGTCAGCTCGGGGTGTTGGCCGCGGCAGGCGAGATCTCCGCCGGGCTGCTGCCGGTGGCCGATTTCCTGCGCCTCAAGAGCCAGTTTGACCGCCTGGGGCCTTTTGGCATCGCGGTGCGCGGCCGAGTGCGCAGCGTGCTGTTGTTTGCGCGCAAGCCCATCCGCCAGCTGGAGGGCGCGGTGATCGCGATTACCGAGGACACCTCGACCAGCGCAGTGTTGCTGCGCCTGCTGCTGGAGCAGCGCTACCATGTCATCCCGGCCGGGTATGAGCCTCGGAGGCATGCCGAGCGCCGCAAGCAGCTAGCACTCGCGGCCAAGGAGCGCCGCCAGGACACCGAGGCCGACGCGTTGCTGCTGATCGGCGATGAGGCGCTGCAGTTTCAGAAAACCAACACGCAGTATCCCTATGAGTTTGATTTGGGCTTCGAGTGGTGGCTCTGGCAGCACCTGCCGTGTACGTTTGCCGTATGGGCGGTGCGCAAGGACGTGCCAGTCGCGGAGAAAAGGCAATTGGAGCTCTCGCTCAGCGGGGCCTTGGGGAGAAACATGGGGCAACTGGAGGCGATCGCACATGAGCACGCCCCGGCGCTGGGCTTGAGCCCCCAAGAGGCGCACAGTTATCTCTCGAGCTTCGTGTACCGGCTCAGCCAGCCGGAAGAAGAGGGTATCGCGCGGTTTGAGCAACTGGCCAATGCCCACCATCTGCTCTGAAGCGATCGAGGAGACAATCCTCTCCGCGCGGCGCCTCAGCCGCGAGGAAGGCTTGTGGCTGTGGCAGCGCGGCGATTTGCTCGAGCTCGCCCACCTGGCCCAGCAGGTGCGCGCCCGCCTGAACCCCGAGCCGCGCGTGACCTTCGTGATCGATTCCAACCCGAACTATACGAATGTCTGCATCACCGACTGCGTCTTTTGCGCCTTCTACCGCAAGCCGGGCCAGAAAGAGGGCTACACCCTGACCGTGGAGCAGGTGATGGAGAAAATCCAGCACGCCTCTGACCTGGGCGCCACCACGGTGCTGCTGCAGGGTGGCCACAACCCCGCGATCCCGCTGAGCTACTATGAAGCGCTGGTGCGCGAGACCAAGCGCCGCTTCCCGCAGATCACCCCGCATTTCTTTACCGCCTCCGAAGTCACCCACATGGCCCAGGTGGCGGGCCTCACGATCCCCGAGGTGCTCGCGCGGCTGAAAGCGGCCGGCCAGGACACGCTGCCAGGCGGGGGGGCGGAGATCCTCTCCGACCGCATCCGTCGGCGCCTTGCCACCAAGAAAGGCCCAGCCGAGGCGTGGCTGTCGGTGCACCGCGAAGCGCACCGGCAGGGCTTCAAGTCGACCGCCACGATGATGTTCGGCCATATCGAGGAAGACGAAGACCTCCTGACGCACCTCGAGTCCATCCGCGCGCTGCAGGAGGAAACGCAGGGCTTCACCGCGTTCGTGCCCTGGACGTTCAAGCCAGGCAACACGCCGCTGCAAAAGCCCATTCCGCACCACGCCGGCCCGACGCACTACCTGCGCATGATCGCTTTCTCGCGCCTCTATCTCGATAATTTCCCGCACGTGCAGGCCTCGTGGTTTTCCGAGGGCAAAAAGACCGGGCAGATCGCCTTGCACTTCGGGGCCGATGATTTCGGCGGCACGCTGTTTGAGGAAAACGTGCACGCAGCCACCGGCTTCGTGAACAAGACCGCGGTGGAGGAGATCATCACCCTCATCCATGAGTCCGGCTTTGCCGCGGCCCAACGCACGACGCGCTACGAGATCCTCCACACGCACGAGCTGGCCACCGTGGCGGCGGCATGACGCTGGCGTGGCCTGCGATCATCCAGCGCTCCCTGAAAGGCGAGCCCCTCACTCGCGAGGAGGCGCGCGAGATCTTATCCCTGCCGGATGAGCGGGTCCCGGAGGCGCTGCAAGCCGCCTTCGCAGTGCGCAAAACGTATTTCGGCAAGAAGGTGAAGATCTGCGTGCTGCAAAACGCCCGCAGCGGGCTCTGCCCTGAGGATTGCCATTACTGCTCCCAGTCCTCGGTCTCCTCGGCCAAGATCGACAAGTACCCGCTCCTGTCGAAGGAGCAGCTGGTCGAGGGCGCACAGCGCGCGCATCAGGCCAAAGCCAAGCGCTACTGCATGGTCACGAGCGGCCGCGGCCCCAGCGATGAGGACATTGACCATTTCTGCGAGGTGACGCGCGAGATTCGCAAACAGATGCCGCTGGAGATTTGCGTCTGCGTGGGCCTGCTCTCGGAGGCGCAGGCGCGCAAATTAAAGGCGGCCGGGGTGGGCTGGGTGAACCACAACCTCAATACCAGCGAGCGCTATCACCCCGAGGTCTGCACGACCCACAGCTATCAGGATCGCGTGCGTACCATCGAGAACGTGAAAAAGGCCGGGCTGATGACCTGCAGCGGCGGCATCGTGGGCATGGGCGAGACCGATGAGGACGTGCTGGACCTCGCCTTTGCGGTGCGCGCCCAGCAAATGGACTCCATCCCGGTCAACTTCCTGCATCCGATCAAAGGCACGCCGATGAACGCCTTCGCGTTCCTGACGCCGATGAAGTGCCTCAAGATCCTTTGCGTCTTCCGCCTCTTGAACCCCAAGAGCGAGATCCGCGCCGCCGGGGGGCGCGAGGTACACTTACGCGAGGTGCAGGCCCAGGCCCTGTATCCGGCGAATTCGATTTTCGTCGAGGGGTATCTCACGACGCCGGGCCAGCAGGCTGAGGAGGCGCGCCGCATGATAGAGGACATGGGATTTGAAATCGAAGCCACGGAGGACGCCTCATGCCATCCCGCTGGATCGTGACCGCCCTGGGGCAGGATCGGCCCGGCATCGTGGCCGGCGTCACGCAAGTGTTGTACAAGCTTGGCTGCAACCTCGAAGACTCGGCCATGACGCGGCTGGGCGGCGAGTTTGCGATCATGCTCGTCTTCTCCAGTCCGGCCAAGGTCACGCTGCCGCAGATCGAAAAAGCGTTCCAGGTGGCTTCGCGCAGGCTCAAGCTGACGGTGCACCTGAAAGCGCTCAGCGCCAAGGAGGCCATGGCGCCCCGCGTGCGGCCTGGGGTGAGCTATCAGATTTCCGTCTACGGGACGGATAAGCCCGGCATTGTCTACCGCGTGGCCGAAGCGTTGGCGCGCCTGAAGGTCAACATCACCGATGTGCACACGCACCGCAGCAGCACCGGTAAGCCCTACCTGTACCTGACCCTGCTCGAAGTGGTAATTCCGCCGAAGCTCACGGCCGAGACGCTGGAGCAGCAACTCAAGCGCGTGGGCCAGCGCTTGGGCGTGGAAGTGCACCTGCGGCCCGTGGAAACCGAAGTCCTTTAGTTCCCGGCAAGTATGCACGCTTTGCCGATCCGCTGCTATCCTGACCCGCTCCTGAAGCAGCCCACGCGCCCGGTGGATCGGCTCACCGATAAGACCACCCGCCTGATCGACGACCTGATCCGCACCATGCGCCAGCACCCGCGCTGCGTGGGGCTGGCCGCCCCGCAGGTGGGCAGCGACCTCTCGATTGCCGTGATGGATGCCACCGGCCACCCCAAGGTACCTCAAGCGCAGGGGCTCCTGGTACTGGTGAACCCGCGCATTGTGCGAGTCGAGGGTGCGGTGCGTCAGCGCGAAGGCTGCCTCTCGGTGCCGGATCTGACCGGCAGCGTGGTGCGCGCCGCGGTGGTGGAGCTGGAGGCCTTTGATCGGGCAGGGGCCAGGCTGCATCGCCGGCTCGAGGGGTTTGAGGCGGTGATCGCCCAACATGAAATCGACCACCTGGAAGGCCGGCTGTTTCTTGACCGGGTCGTGAACCCCGGCACCGACATTTTTCATCGAAAACACTACGCCTAGGTGCCTGGCACTTCTGCGCTACGCTCTAGGTTTTGAGAGGCTCGATGACGCTGAGGGTGGGCACGCGGTCGATCAGGCCGGCCTCGTGCGCCCGGGCATACAGCAGCTTGAGCGCTTCGCGGCAGTGCTTGGAGAGCGTGAGCGACTCTTCGTTGACATACATGCCGATGAATTGCCGCGCACGCGCAGGGTCGGTGCCGCGGCCATACTGCATCGCATAGGCGAGGGCCTCATCCTGGTGCGCGAAAGCGTACAAGATGCTTTCGCGAAACACCGTGGCCACCTGCTGCGCGCGCTTGCGTCCCAACCCCTTCCGGATGACGTTGAGCCCCAAGGGCAGCGGTAGTTTGACTTGTTGCTGCCACCAGATCCCGAGATCCAAGATCGGCAGCAAGCCGGCATCGTGATACGTCAGCTGCCATTCATGGATCACCAGCCCGGCGTCTACCTGGCCCTCGAGCACAGCTTGAGGGATCGCCTCAAACCGCATCTCGATTGCCTCAAATTCAGGGATCGCCAACCGCAGCAGCATGTAGGCGGTCGTGCGCATGCCGGGCACTGCGATGCGCTTGCCCCGCAACTCCTCCGGGCTGCACGGCTGCTTGGCAATCACCAGCGGCCCATAGCCTTGGCCCACGCTGGAGCCCACCGAGACGATCCAGTACTCCTCGGCGAGCACCGGGTAGCTGGCGGCTGAAATGGCGGTCATGTCGAGCTCGGCCTTGAGGGCGCGCTGGTTGAGCGCCTGGATGTCCTCGACCACATGCTCGATGCGGAACCCCTCCAGGGGGATGAGATGCTGCGCGATCGCGTAGAACATGAACGCGTCGTCCATGTCCGGCGTGTGGCCGATGCTGACCACGCGCGGCTGGGTGTCGGTTAGGCCCATTCTTCGTAGTGGAGTTTGTCTTTCGGCACGCCAAAGCCCTCCAAATCCTGGCACATGGCTTTCACGACCTGCAGCCAGCCGCAGAGATACACTTCTTTGCTGGCGTAGTCTTTGATGTGCTTCTGGAACGTCTGCTGCAAGTGGCCGGTTTCGCCTTTCCAGTCCTTCGGGCGGCTGACGGTGGGGATGTAGTGGAAATTACGTCGCAGGCCGGCCAGCGTCCGGAACTCGGACTCATAGAGCAGGGCATGCTCGTAGCGCGTGCCAAAGAGCAGCCAGATATCGCGCGTGCAGTTCATGTGCAGCAGCGTGCGGATCATGCTGCGCAGCGGGGCCACGCCGGTGCCGGTGGCCATGAACACCGGGTCGTAATCGAGCGGCTCCTTCAGGAGGAACGTGCCGTGCGGGCCAAAGATCGACACCGAATCGCCCTCTTTCAGCTGCCAGAAATACGTGGAGGCAATGCCGCCGTCCACATGCTGGATGCACAGCTCGATGATCGAGGGCTCAAAGGGGGGGGAGGCAATAGAATACGCGCGCTTCACGATCTTGCCCTCTTTCGGCACATTGAGGATGATGAACTGGCCGGCCTTGAAGCTGACGGTCGAGGGCTCGGCCAGCTTGAGGCGAAAGCCCCGCACGTTGTACGAGAGGCTGTCGATGCGTTCGACGATAGCACGGAAGGTTATCGCTGCCATGTTGCGCCGTATTCTAACAGAAGCCCTCCCGTCGGTATATGAGCGAATCGAGCTGCGGCAGTTCGAGCCCCGTCGAGAATGCCGGGCGCGGTTTGCCGTAGCCGGCTTATGTGCTTAGAATAGGCCTATCTCATGGGTGAACGACAACTCGGGAAACCCTAGTGTCTAGGCCGGCTCGAATCGCCAGAACACCAGCGTTGATCGCATTCATTGTTCTTTTCGCCTTTCCTCTTCCTAGTGATGCCGCGACACTCACCGTGCCCGGTGATCGCCCCACCATTCAACAAGCCATCGATGCCGCCCAGCCAGGTGATGTGATTGAAGTCGCCGCCGGTACCTACCAGAAATCGCTTCGGGTCACGAAGCCGCTGACGCTGCGTGCGGCTGATCGCACGGGAGTGGTGTTGACGGCAGCACCTGAGGAGGCCGCGATCTTGGAAGTGGCTGAGGGTATTACGGTGCATCTGGAGGGCCTGTCGTTTCAGGGCGGCCGGGTGGGGGTGCAGCTGAACTCGCGCGCCAAGGCTGTGATCCGCAGGTGCGCCATCACCGGGCAGTCGCAGGCCGGCATCGTGGCCCTGGAGGACGCGGAGCTGGCACTGTGGGACAACGAGATCGCCTCGGTGCGCGTCGTCGGCCTGCAGATCGCCGCAACCGCGCGCGTTATTGGAGGAGGCAACTCCCTCCATGACAACGGCACCGATGTCGACGGCTGGCTCCCGCCCGGCGCGCGGCTGGGCAAGAAGCCGTCGGTCACGTTGCGGACCGATCCTAGCAAGGGACTCGCCGTCACCCTGAAGCTCATCACCACCGAGAGCGAGGTAAAGGCTCTGATTCACACCGTCAACCTTCCTGAGGGGGTCCCTCCAGATCTGTACGACGTCTCGATCCAGTCGCGTGGTGCGACACCGGATATTTCGTGGGGATCCCTCGATGTCGTCGGTGAGGTGGTCGTGCACGTCGACAGCGGGATCGCGCTCGATCGCTTGCTGCCGATGCCGTGGCGGGTGCTGGAAGCGCAGACCGGTCAGCTGATCACCTCGGTCAGTCGCACCCGCACCGTGCCGCTGCCCCCGGGACGATACCGACTGGTGGCACGGACAGGCGGCGAGGGCACTCCGTTCGGCTCGCCCGACGGTGTTGTGGTGCCTGAGGGGCGCGTGGTCGTGGTGCCTGCCGACTTTGTCACACCCCCGTCGGCCTCCGGGCCTATTGCTTTGGACGATCCTGATGTCGTCGCACTGCTCGCTCAGGCGCGCGCGGCCCAGCCTGCTTGCTCAGGCCCTGTGGAGGCCAGCGGGCGGCTGCGCCTAGGGGACGATTTGCTGAAGGTGGAGCCGGAGGGCGACGCGGCAGCGTGGCTCTGGCGGTTTGATGACCAGGGGAGCGTCGTCCGCGTGGCCGCCGCGGTGCAGCCCGATGGCGCCTTCCGCATCGAGCGCGTGGCCCCTGGCGTCTATTTTCTGGAGTCGCAGTATCGCAACGCCGAGGGACGGTATTACCAGGGAGTCTCTCAGACGGTCGACGTCGGGTGCAAAGGCGCATCGGGCTTAAGCCAGCGCTTGGAAGACACCGGCGCGCGGTTGCCCGAGATGCCGGAAGAGCCGCAAGCGCGTTTTCGGCTGAGGCTGCCGGCGCTCATGCCGGAAGCGTGCGCTGCCGAGTCGACGGGCACCGGCGGCTGCGAACCAGACCCCAATCAACCGCCGTGCGCCTGCGGCAAATTGCGCGTGTGCGTCTTCAGCGGGGATAACCGCCTGTTGGTGTCCGGGGGGCACGTCTTGCCCATGTTGCCGGTGAAGGGAGAGATCAGCCGATGGACCTGGATGGGCATGGACATGCCTCCGACTGTCCCCTTCGAGTTCGAGAAAGAATTCGCCGACGCGCTTGGCCAAACGTCGCCCTGCTACGATATCGTGCCGATGGATTCGACCTTTACAGAGGTTGCGATGAAGGGCCAGGAGTTCGCGGCACTCATCGAGCAGATCAAAGCTGCCCGGGCGGCCGGCAACACCGCCCTCGCCGAGGAGCTGACCGCGGCCGCGAAGCAGCTGCTGCAGACCAACTTTGCGCTGGGGCTGGAGGTCTTCGGGCAGGCGACCTGCCCGGCCGTGGTCGTGCTAGGCGGACACGGCGCCATTCCTAAAGTCACCGCCAGCGTGCAGGTCGACGGCGAGGTGGCACTGGAAGGATCGGCCACAGCTACGGGTTCATGGGCGAGCCGGCTGGCGAAGCAGGTGGACGGACAGCTCGCATCGATGCAGCAAAAATTATTCGGCGCGTGCGAGGAAATCGTGACGAGTTGCACCGGGGTCGACTGGGAGTTGGCCCACCAAACCCACCGGTGCGATACGGCGCGCTACTGCAACAGCGAGCTGATGAGCACATCGACGCAGCATGGCAAGTACCTGCGGGCGGTCGGTTTGCACATTGAGCGCAAGAATGTCTGCTGCAGCGAGGCCGCGCAGGAGGCGGCGGGGAATGTTGAGGGCAACCAAGAATTCTGCCCAGGGATCGGCGGGCCGCTGAGCCGGGACTTGGACTGCGACGGCCTGCTCAACTCGGATGATCCCACACCGCTGCCGCCGGAAGATGCCGAAGACATCAATCGTAAAATCGATGAGGCGACCGGAGCCTCACAGTGAAGGCGGCGCGGGATCAGCGGCGAGCAGGTCGATTGTAGTCTGAGTGATCTGCCCGTCCGACACCACCAGCGATTCTGTCTGCGGCCAGACCACCGTGGCCGATTTGTACTGCTCGGGCTGGATCACAATCTGATATTCCCCAGGCGGCACGAGCAGGGTTCTGGCACTGCTCGTCGTCCATTGCACGACTTCATCGGGAGCACTTGCCCGCACCACTTGCCAGCGCCA
>JAGVGS010000069.1 GCA_020057015.1 Candidatus Omnitrophota bacterium
CTCGTAATTCAGGAGAATCCGCAGGGCTTCGAGCGAGAGGGTGTTGAGCTTGTGCGCCTCATCGATGATGAGCACCACGGTCTGGCGCTCCTCGATGCTCTTGCGGAACAGGAAGCGCTCGAGCGCTTCGCGGTAATCCACGAGGGTCGGCTGAGGTCCGGGTGCTTCGATGGCCAGCGTGCGCGTGACCTCGGCAAAAAACTGCTCCTCCGAAGGATAGGTGGGGTCGAGCACCATGTGGAAGACGAACCCGTCGCGTTCGCGCAGCATCTGCACCAGCTTACGGCCCAGGGTGGTCTTGCCGATGCCGATGTCCCCCAGCACGACGCTCAGGCCCCGTCGGAGCCGGAACTCGATGATGAGGTTGGCGAGAGTGTCGCGGTATTGCGGAGACTGGTACAAAAAGCTCGGATCCGGACTCGTCGAGAATGGTTCTCGCTCGAATCCTAACAACCTAAAATAACTCACCCTACCTCCCTACCACGCACCCGAAGCTCCCACACCGCAGGCGCGACGGCTCTCCCGGGAAGAAAGCCGGTTTGGGCATGCCGCAAAGCTATCTTCTTTTGTAACAAAGATATGCCGCGTTGTCAACGCAGGCTTTCTGCGGGGCCACTGCCGAGCGCGTAGAGGGTTTTGTCCAATGAGCCGATGTATACGCCGCCGGCCTGCAGCGCAGGAGAGCTGTGCCACACACCGGCGGCTGCTGGGGCCAAACGCACCCGATCGCGCACCACGCCGGTGCGCGCCTCCACCACGAGGACACTGTTATCTCCTGTGCCGACATAGGCCAATCCGCTGGCCTCATCGATCGCCGGAGAGGATTCAATCGGCCCGGCCTCGAGGGCCTGTTGCCAGCGCACTTGCCCATCCTTCAGCGCCACGGCCAGCAACTGCGATTGCTGCGTGCCCACCACGACCATGTCCTCATAGCGCGCGGGCGAAGAGCTGCCGATCACCCCCAGCAGGGCTTGCTGCCACACCACGCGCCCGGTGCGCACCTCATGGGCTTGCACCTGTGGCCCGGCCGCCATAATCACCAAACCCTCGGCAATCATCGGAGCACCCTGCAACACATCCAGATAGGGCTCCGAGCGCCAGCACAGCGCCCCGGTGCGCGCATCCAGCGCCTGCAGGCGCTTATCATCCGTGCCCACGAACACGTACCCCTGGCCCGCGGCCACGGGCGTCAGCGCCGAATGTTGCGGGACGATCCAGCGCCAGCGCAGCCGCCCATCACGCAGCGCGTAGGCCGCGACGCCACCGTCCCCTTCATACCGCAGCCAGGCGACGTACGCCGTATCGTGAGTTAAGGCCACCGCGCCTTCGATCCCGCCGAGGGCCGGCTGCTCATGCGCCATGTTGTGCCAGCGAATCGCTCCGGTGGCCAGATCCAGCGCATAGAGCGTGGGCGTCGGACGCGCCGTAATCGTCGTCGTGGCCAGCAGCACGCCGTGGCGCTCGGCCAGCGCCACGTTGAAGACATTGCCCTCGAGCGTCTGCTCCCAGCGCACCGCCCCGCTGAGCGCATCGAGCGCGATGACGCGGTTCAAGCCATTGGGCGTGTACACGACGCCGCGCGAAGCGACCGGGCCCCAATCCAGGAACCCGTTGGTGATCCCCTCCGGGGTATAGCGCCAACGCACCTGCAGCGGAGGCTGTGGGGCCTTCCCGCGCCAGGCCCCCTGACGCAGCGCATCGGCTTTGAACATCGGCCAGGCGCCACCGATCTCTGACGCACCCCGCTGCTGCGCCACGCCGGCACAACCTGCCAGCAGTGCTACGCTGGCGAGCGCTCCTACGATCTTCCTCATCTGTCCGCGGTTCATGGCTGCCATGCTCCCTGCTCAAACCGAGCCCAGCGTGCACCCGGAAAGGCTTGCTCAAATGCCGCCCCAATCTCTTCCCCGCGGCCCAATCGCCGTAGCCACTCTTGTACCGCGCCTGGGTCGTGCTGCGCAAAGAGCGCTTCCATCACGAGGCGCGACTCCATGTACGCGCGCTCCAGATCCTCCGCATGCCCGGGCCGCTCAAAGCGCTGGCCCAACCATTTGAGCGGAATCCATCCGGTGCGATCCTCGATCGCCGAGCGCACCTGGGCCTGGCGCGGGCTCATGGGTTGGGGCGGCTCCTGCAACTGGGCTAAGCCTTCTTGCACCCAGACCGGCAAGGCCGGCCCGTACAGCGACGTGACATAGGCGTGGGTCAACTCATGCGCCGCAACCGCGGGCAGCTGCTGGGCGCTAAGCTCATCAATACGCAAACGGATGCGGCCGTCATACAGGCCCAGCGACCAATCCTTGCGCCCAGCAATGCGCCGATACCCGCTGGCCCCATACAGCAGCACGGTCACGCGCGCTGGCAGCGCGCTGCCGAAGACCCCCTGTAGCCGCCCGTATTCCTGCTCCAGCAGCGTGCCGACATCGGCGATTGCATCGGCCGGCAGATCCGGCTCGGCCCGCAGCACGAAATGCGCCGTCTCTTGTCCGGCAAAGGTGCGCTCGATGTGGCGGTCGCGCTCGGCCTGGGCGATACGGGCGGCGAGCTCTTGCCCCTGCGCCGCAGGCACCCGGCTATGGGCCTGCTGCCAGGCCTCTATCGCTGCGCTGAAATCCGGCCGTGTCACATAATAGAGATTCCCCAGCGAGGCCCACGCCTGGCCCAGCTCCGGATGGGCGCTGACCGCTTCCTCCAGGAGGCTGATCGCGCGCGCCAAGTGGCCAAGGCCGGCTTCCTGCAGCGCCCAGTCCAGCAGCACCCCGCCCAAATTGCGGCGCACGCTGGCATCCGCCGGATCCGCCTGCAGCCCCTGGCGCAACCACCGGGCCGCCTCTTCGAATTGCCCGGCTTGGGCCGCCCGCACGCCGCGGTTGTTCCATTCGGTCGCCGGCTCTGGCGCGGCTGGCTCGGCGGCCGCAGCGGCGGCGCCTAACAGCCCAATCATGAGGAGGCTGCGACATCCCCAACAGGCCTTCATGAGGCCGAAGCCAGCGTGCAGAAAATGATCCGGCCGCTGGCGGTAGCACACGACCAGCCCAGCGCCGGGTAGACGACCACGGAGCCGGCGTGCGCAAAATCCAGACGGTAGGGCCACGGGCCTTCGATGCTGCGCCGGGCGCGGCGCACGCCATCAATGACGCGCTCGGGCTCGCCATACACCGCGTACAACTCCTCCACCGTC
>JAGVGS010000043.1 GCA_020057015.1 Candidatus Omnitrophota bacterium
AAGGCGCCCATGAGCGCCTCCCACGCCCGGCGCATCGTCTCCTGGGCCGGGGTGGAGACGCCGTGTTGCTCCAGCAGCGGCAGCCAGGGCTGGTGAGCGCCTGCCAGCGCCGGCGGCACCAGCGTGAGCCGATGCTCGAAGAGGTTGCTGAGCGTCCCAAAGCGCTCAAACGTCTCCATCGTTTCGTTCTCGTGGATGGTCAGCTTCTCGCTGCGCTCTTGCTTGGCCGCGATCGCCGGCAGCATCCGCATCAGCGTGCGGCTGGCCACCAGGTCGTTATAAGAAATGCGCGGGGTGCGCGCGGCCATGCCCAGCGGCTCCCGCAGCCCGCGATACGGCACGGCCACTAGGGCCACCTGCTGCCAGGCATCGGTCTCCGCCAACATGGACATCAGCGTCTCCAGTGGCGCGGCCCTGCCCCAGCGCGGCTGGCCGGTGATCTGCTCGAGCGTCTCGCGCGCGAAACTATCCAAGGTTTTCACGCGGCCGTTGTGTTGAATCGCTACGTGCGCGAGCGCCTTCGCCGCGCGCGGCGGCAACACGGTGGAGGGCTCGGCAGCCCAGGTCGCAAGGCTCCAGCACAAGCTGCCTGCCACCGCTAGGATCGCGCCTCGGTTCATGTGTCTTTCCCCTCCCGCAAATATTTCAGCGACATCGCCTCGGCACTGCGCGCCTTGGCGCTGTGGCGATTGCGTGTGACAAACAAGCTTAAGACGCCACCGATCACGATGAGAAATCCCGCATAGACCACGGGCGTGCCTGGGTCGTTGCGCACCGAGAGGATCGTGGTCTGTGTCGGCCCATCCACAAAGCTGGATTGGAAGAAGCTGTAGCCCCGGTAGCGCAGCGGCTCGTTCATGCTGATCTTGCGCATGAGAATGATCCCGCGCTCGGCATCGGTCAGTTGCACGTCGCTTTCAAAGCCCGCAGCCATCGAGATGCCGGGGTAGTCGATCTTGCGAAAGTCCGAGAGCTTGATCGTCACCGGCAGGCGGCGCTGGGCCGGGCGGTACTCCACGATGAGCGGCTGGCCCTCCAGCGTCAAGGTCGCGGTCTCCCGGAAAGCCACCCAGGCTTCTGCGCTCTCCTGGCCGCGCTGGGCCCTCACGTGCACCATCTCCCTGCGCACTTCATTGCTGCGGTTGGTGACCTGCGTCGTCACCTGGGCCCGCGGATGCGCTTCGAGCACTTGAAAGGTATAGCCCAAAAACGGATGCGCGTAGGCTTCGCCGAGTTTCACGCGCTCCACCACCTGGCGCTGGCCGGCGTCCCCGGTCAGCACGGCCGATAAGCGGCCCTCCGCGCGCCACAGCAGCGCGATGGCCTGCGGGGGCAGCGCCAGGCTCGCGGAGTGCTCGTACGTGACGTGCGCCTTGATCTGGTGCTGAAAGCCATGCATCGACTGAAACTCCGGATGCAGCGCAAACAGCAGATAGGCATCGGCCCCCTCCGGGCCTTCCAACAAGAAAGACACCGCAGGGTTATTGGGTATCTCGGAGCGGCTCGAGGGGCCCTCACCGCTCAGCGCGAAGTCCGGAAAGTAGTCCTTGAAGGTGATCGTGTAGGCGCTGCGTCCTAGGCGCTGCGGCTGCCCCAGCGAGTGGGGTACCGCGATATCGAGTGGGGCTTCGCCTGGCAGCGTCAGCGTCACCGTGCCGCGGCTGTCTTGATCCGGCGCGCTGCCTTGGAGCAGTTGCTGCGCGTGGCTTTCGGTTTGGGGTTCCAAGAGGAGTACGTGCGCCTGGCCCCAGCCCACCCCGATGCGCTCCGCCTCGCGCGCAAGCAGCCACAGGGTGTCTTGCTGGTCCTCGTGCTGCAGCTGCACGCGCACGGCAGGGTTCTCGCGCGTTCCCTCGCCGGTGATGGTCTCTTCCGTCACCGCATCGGGATAGTAGCGGTCGACCATCAGCTGCACCGCCGCATCCCCGGCCACAAAGGGAAACTGCCAGCGCGGCTCATGTACCCAAGCCTGAGTCTCGAAGCGTATGGGCTTCACGAGCTCATGCGCGCCGGTCGCGTCGCGTACCACGAGCACGTTACCGGGCGCGTCCATCACTTGCGCCGCCTCACCCTCAGGGATGAAGAGCTGGCCGTCAATGCCAAAGCGCCCGCCGATGATCCCGCCGATCAGAATGAGAATGATCCCGATGTGCGCGAGGACAAACGGCAGGTGCTGCCGCTTCCAGGGATAGCGCTGCAGGGCCGCAATCGCAAGATTCGTCGCCAAGAAGGCCAGCAGCAGCTGGAACCACCAGGCTTGGTAGACGAAGCGCTGCACCGCAGCGGTCCCAAAGCGTGTCTCATAGATCGTGCCCCAGGCCAGCACCCCTGCAATAGCCACCAGCATGGGCACCGCCATCTTGAGGGAACCAAAAAGACGCATCCAGTGCTTCATGATTGCGCTGAGCGTATCCGGTAGGGCTTAGGGCTTGGAGGTCGCGTCGTCGGGATTGGTGCCGCCGTCCAGCTCCGCGCGGTTCGTGGCCCCATCACTGTCGTTGTCCGCCGCGTCAAACGCCTGGTAATCTTCTGCCGTGAGCTTGCCGGCCTCGCCGGCGCCCTTAAATTTCTGCAGCGCTTGGCCATAGGCGTTCAGGTCGGTAGCCTTACCCATCGCGCCCTCATGGCAGGTCTTGCAGGAGACGCCTTTGGCGTCCGGGTGCGCTTTCTTGTAGCTCATCTGGTTCTGCCCCGTGGCCGCCGCAAAGCGGCCGCCCGCCAGCACGATGGTAAGCAGCCCTGCCACGACCCACCCAACCCGCTGTGCTTTGTGTGTCATCGCTTGCGCCTCCTGTGTAGCTGTGACGTCGCTCTTGCCGGTGCGTCTGATCCGTGGGGGACGCGTGCCCGGTCACCCACGTCCGTTAGGCACGCGAGAATGGTGCCTCTAGGTTGGCCCTGCGTACGGACGGGTGATCAGGCTGAGAAATTCGCTTTATCATACACGAAAAGCACTCCTGCTGTCGGATTGATTGTCCACGGGTAACCCCTTCAATGGTGATCCGGCGCGCGGGATGGCGAGGGAAACACGGGCGTGAGTTCCGCAACCGCCAAAAACGCGAGAATACCCGCCAGCACAAGCGCCGCTGTTGAGGCGAGTTCCATCCATGAAGGAACATACTGCGCGCCCATGGCCGGAATCAAACCGAACCAGCAGACATCCAGCCGGTTAAGCACAATGCCGCCGATGGCGCACAAAGCCGCCGGCACAACCCCCGCTTGCCGGCGCTGCCTTGCCAAACGCATCAGCCAAATAATAGGCACAACAATGCCGAAAAGGATCTCCACCAACAGCAGGCCGCCCAGCCACGGCGTTTGCCGCACAAGCATCCAAGGCGCGCGCCAGAGAAGATCGCCGAGCTTCACGGCGCCATAGAGCATCAGCACCCGGCTTAACCCCTTGCCCAGCCCCATAAACAGCTCGGGCGAAAGCTGTGCCTGAAGAAACCGCTGGCAGAGCCTTGCCTCGACGATCACCATCGCCATGCCGGCAGAAACCGCGGAAAGCAAAAAAAGCAGCGGTAACATCGGCGTATACCACAACGCGGAGAGTTTATGCGGCACGATGAGAAACAGCGACCCGAAAGAAGATTGATGCAGCGTCGACAAAATGACCCCGAGCATGACCACGGGAAGGGTCACCCGCTCAAGCATCTCCAAAGCAGCGTCCCATCCGAAGCGGTGGAAGATAACCGGGCTGAATTCAAGCATGAGGACAAGCGAGTAGCAGGTCAGGCAAAGCGTGATCTCAAACATGACCGAGTGCGGCTGCCACATGATCAGCGGGTGCCAAAAACGGTAGGGCCTGCCCAAATCCAGGATGAGAATAGCCGCCACAAGAGAGTACGCGATGAACGAGGTCAGCACGGCCGCGCGCAGAATGGGCTCATAGCGGCGCATGTGGAAAATATGCACCGTGGCGGCCAGCACAAAGCCGCCCGCGGCCAGGGCAATGCCGCATAAATCAAACGCAATCCAAATGCCCCAAGGAAAGCGGTCGCTTAAGTGCGTCACCGCCCCCAACCCGCCTTGGAAGCGTTTGGCGATGACATAACTGCCGGCCACCAACACGGCCAGCAACAGCACGAATAATTCCAGGCGCACGCGCAATCGAAGGTGCGCCCGCCGACTCACAATGCCCACCAGTATGAACACGAAGAGCGCCGCGAATAGGCCTTCCAACATCAAGGCATCTTCTCCGCCGCCTGCTTGCGGCCTGGAATGCAATAGGAGGCGGCGCTGAGCACCACGGCCAGGACCGTCACGATCCAGGGGATAATCTCAAGCGCCATGCGCGTAAAGCTCGGCAACGAACGCTCAGGCACCTTGGCAAACCCTAACTGATCAAACGGCGTTCCGGATAGATACATCCAAGCGGTGCCACCGGCTTCATGTTCGCCGTAGATATGGCCAACGTAACGGTCAGGCCGGCTATGCACCCGGGCCTTCGCCTCAAACAACAGCTGCGGTCTGCTGCCGAACTTCAGCGTCCCGGTCGGACACGCCGCCGCGCACGCCGGGCCGCTAAAAACCGCCTGCTGCGCGCAAAATTGGCACTTGCCTATCGTCGGAGCGGTGCTCGCCGACCATTCGAATTTCGGAATGCCGAAGGGGCACGCCAGCATGCAATAACGGCAGCCGATACAGCGATCGGCCCGATACACGACGGCCCCCGAGGGCAACCGGCGCATGGCGCCTACCGGACACACGGATACGCAGGCCGGATCCAAGCAATGCAGGCATTGCTGCTTAACAGGAACCGGGCGGCCCCCCGAGGCCTCGCCTTCGAGATTGACCATCGTCCATCGATTAAAGCTCAGCGTTTCGGCGCTGCCCTGCCATACGGTCTTGGGCGGCTCGCTGTGCGGCAAGTGGTTCTGCGCATCGCACGCGCGCACGCACGCGCGGCAGCCGATGCAGCGGGTCAGATCAACCAGGACGCCGATCTGATCGGGGCCCTCGGCAGGACTTGCGGCCAGCGAGACGGGGATCCGCGCACCGGCTGCCCATACCGCAGCCGTCGCGCAGATGCCGGTTGAGCGGCAGAGAAACTGCCGCCGGGTCAAACTAGTGTTGATAGGCGCCGGCGCTAACGATTCTTGTGCTGTTGGCCGATCCATGCGATGAACACTCCTGCAAACAAACCGCCCAGCAGCCCGAATAACACCGCTTTAACCGTTTTGCTGCGCTGGATATCCAGTTGAAGTTCGACTTGCTGGACCTTCTTTTCCAGGCCCTCCACATGCTTCACATCGGTATTTTCCGTCAGCCGGTCCACTTCCTGAGCCAGCGTGCTGATCTTGTGGCTCTTGTGGACCATCTCTTCATGGCAAGCAGCACACGTCTGTGCGCCGACGAAAAAGCTATGGGGCGGCGTGGCTGTGCCGGCGATGACCCCAGCGTCGGGCGATTGCGGCATGTGGCAGGTCGTACAAGTCAGCCCCTGCAAGTGGTGTGTCGCATGCGCGAAATCCTGCAGCCGCTCGGCATGGCAAGCCCCGCAGTGCTGCTCCACATCCTTCTGCCGCAACCCCTGGCGGTGCACTTCATGGCAGTCGAAGCAGCGGATGTTCGCCTTAGCATGGCCGCTGAGCTGCCATTCGCGGAAGGTGCGCTGATGGCACTCCTTGCAGGCGCTGACATCCACCGGCAGCGGCATCTTCGCCCCGTCTGGGTGCTTGGGTTCCAGAGCGCCGTGGCACGATTCGCAGGAGATGCCTTTGAAGGCATACGTGGCGTCGGCTTTGTTGAATCCGGTCGTATGGCAAGCGAGGCAGTCGGGATGCTTGTGCGCCTCTTCCCAAAAACGCGTGAAAGTTGCTGAAAAAGCTCCGGCGTGTTTGGAAGATTGCCACTGCTCATATTCTGCCGCGTGGCAGCCGGCGCACGTGTCGGCCCCTGAATATGCCTGCGTCTTGCCTGCTGCCGCCGCAGCATCGGCCTCTGCGGCCTGCGTGCTGGCCGCCTGGAAAAAAATCATCCCTACCAGCAACGGGGCAAGACATGCCCCCGCTCGCACTGCCTGATTTGCTTTCCCCGCACGGAGCATTGCTGCGCCCTTTATCGGTTAATGGCCCTCGGTCTCGTGGCGGTTCTCGGCATCCGCCTTTGACGATTTCCCGGTCACCCAGGTCCACTTCATCGGGTATTCGTCCGGATCAAACATGGTGAAATAGCCATGCCAGAGCAAAATCGCCAGGCACGCCAACACGGCTTCGTAGTAGTGGATCGTGATGATCACATCGAAAATCCACTTGGGGAACATACGCAGCGTCCAGTCTTGCCAGGTCATCAAGACACCGGTTGAGGCCATCACCAGAGAACCCCAGACCAGCGCCCAGTATTCCATTTTCTCCACATAGCTATAATGGCCCACCATGGGACGCTGGGCCCGACGGCCGAGATAGTAAGCGAGCATCGCACCCAGGTCGCGGATATCCTGCAGGCAAGGCAATAGCGCGCGCAAGTGCTTGCGGCCTTTCGTGGTCCCCAGCACGTACCAGAGATGGTAAGCGCCCAACACACAGAACAGCAATGCCGCTGCCCGGTGGCTCAGGCTTCGCCAATCCACACGCCCGACAAAGGGGCTGGCCCACCAAGCCTGCGGGTATTTCAGGGCAAAACCCGTATACGTCAAACTGATAAACGCCACAGCCAAGACGACGTGCTGCAGGCGCTCATTCAGCGACATGCGCATAACAACCCCGACCTGCGCCATGCGCTGGTAATGAAGGCGCAGCTTCTTACGGAAATCCAAGGCGTTGTGCAGCAGCATGCCGCCCAAAACAAAACCGATCAGCCAAAGATAGAAGCCGCGCACCCAGGCTATGGCGCGATGCTCCAGGCCGGGCTGCGTGCCCGAATGAATCTGGCCCTTAGCTACCTGGGGGCTTACCCCCGGATGGCATTGGCCGCACGTCTTGGCCAGATTGTCCGGGTGCACTGACGAGCGCGTATCCCCTGAAGGCAAGATGTCATGCGCGCCGTGGCATGAGGCGCAATTGGCCGCGGTGAGCGACCCCAACTGCAGCGACAGGCCGTGGAAACTCTTCATATAGGTGTCGACCACATGGCCGGGCATCTGGTATTTGCTGATCAGCCGCTCAGCCGCATGGCACTGGCCGCAGGTATCCGGAATGTGGGAGGGAAACACTTTCGATGTCACCAGCTTGACCGCATCGATCGAATGCTCGCCGTGGCAATCGGTGCACACCGGCGCGTCCCGCTTGCCGGATGCCACCGCCAGGCCGTGGACGCTGCGCTGGTAAGTCTGTTTGATGTTCTCATGGCACTTGCCGCAGGTGTTCGGCAGCGTCTGCCAGTATAATTTCGAGGCGGGGTTTGTCGACTTGTGCAAATCATGAGACCCGTGGCAGTCGGTGCACACCGCGGAGACGGTCATCCCGCGCACTTGGGCTAGGCCATGGACGCTTTGGTCGTACGACGCAACCGGCGCAGACTGGGCGAGGTGAAACTTGGCCATCTCCGCGGTCTTCTCATGGCACTGCGCGCACGTCTTGGGGATGTTGGCATGGAAGACCGGCGAGTTGGGATTGCGCGAATCCAACAGCTCATGCGCATTGCCGTGGCAATTGCGGCATGAGGCGGCTTGCGATACGCCCGCTTTAAGGGCGATCCCATGATCGCTGGCGACATACACCTCGGTTTCAATCCTGTGGCACGTAGCGCACGAAACCGGCTTTAAGGGAGTAGCGTGCGGCAGCTCGGTGATGTCGACATGACAACTCGTGCACTGGTGGCCTCCGTGGATGGAGACCTGGAACTTTTCCGGATCCACAAACCGCTCTGCCGAGGCATCGCCATGGCAGCTGAAGCAGGCGGCATTGTCCAGTCCTTCGGGGGCATTGGCCGGCTCCGCGGCGGCAGTCTGCACCAGCCCCTGCGCAATAATCAGGCCGAAGGCAACACCGCCCAGGGCGAAGCGCCAAGAGCGCATGCGGTGTCTTGTGTCAGCGCTCATGCTATTTGTAGGCGAAGACCATCGCATAGATGATCCCCACCACCAGGGTTAAGCCGATTACCAAGGCTGTCCATGCAAAGACCCTCAGGGCTCTTACGACATGCGGCGGCAGTGGATCGGCCAAATGGCGCTCCAGCTCCCCGCTGGCTACCAGGGCTTCATATTCCGCCGGCCGCTCACGCTTCAACTCTTCCAGGCTCATGCGCCCCGTGAAAATCACCGTATCCATAGGAAACTTTTCGGGCCTGAAATGCGTATTGAAGAAATGAATCGTAAAGATAAACCCGGCGGCCAGCAGCGCTTCGTCGCTGTGGATGATCGTCGCCACATTGATCATCCATCCCGGCAGCACATGGGTAAAGGCCTCCGGAAACCACAGCATCAGCCCGGTGGATCCGATGACCACAATGCCCCAGAACACCGCGAAGTAGTCGAACTTCTCCCAATATGTCCAGCGCCCGTACTTGGGCCGCGGGCCCTTACGCAAATACCACTTGAGCGTCGCCAGCACTTCGCGTAGATCCTGCAGAGTCAACAGCATGGTCTGCGGCCCGAAGAGCATCTGTTTCCAGCTGATCCCGCTGCGCCTCTTGCCCTTCAGCAGATCCCACACATGGACGCTGAAGAGCCCCACCAGCATCACGGCCGCACAGCGGTGCAGAAAGCCGGAGACCTCCACGCCGCCTAAGAGATGCGAAAGCGCCATCGCCCACTTCGTGTAGGAAAACTTCAAGGTCATGCCGGTGGTAGCCAGCGTCAGGAAACTGACGATCATCGTGCCATGCAGCACGCGGTTTAAGAACGTAAACCGCACATATTGCTTCTTGCCGGGTTCATGGGGCGCCGGGGGATTCGCACGCCGTATCTCCAATGAGCGCGACAGCCACAACAGCGTGTGCAGCCCGCTGGCGGCAAACGTGCCGACCAACAGGCTGGTCATCGACCAAAACGTCCAAAAGATCAGCGGGTATTTGCTCGAGTCATGGTGTGTGGCGTGGGTCAGATAACCCGCGAATCGCCTCGTCGCCCCGGCATGGCAGCGCTGACAGGTCGCCACGATGTTGCGGCGGCTGAGGTGCGAACCAGTGTCGCTCACCGGAAGGATGTCATGCGCGCCATGGCAGTCGTGGCATTTGGCGGCTTTCGCATAGCCCAGTTTCGACACCTTGCCGTGAAACGTGTCGAAGTAGGTTTTCGCGATATCCTGGTGGCACTTGCCGCAGGCATCCATGACCTCAAACCGGAAATTGTTCTGGTCGGTCCGCTTGATGGTGTGGGCCGTATGGCAATCATTGCACGCAGGCAGTTGCTTCTCGCTCTTGGCCTGCCCCGGCGCATGGATGCTGCGGGCATACTGCTCGTAGACGCCTTTGTGGCACTTCGAGCAGGTCACGGCGATGTTCTTCGGGTTCACGCTCGACTGCGGATCGGACGCAGGCAGCATCTGATGCGCCGTATGGCAATTGGTGCACATGGCGGTGACGACCAGGCCGCTCTTTAAGAGCCCCTTGCCGTGGATGCTTTCCACGTAGTTCGTGTCGATGTTGTGTTGCGCGCCTTTGTAGCGCATGGCGGCCTTGCCGGTTTCCTGATGGCAGCTGGCGCACAATTTCGGGACATTCGTCGGAAAAGTCGGTGACGTGACGTCCGACTTTCCCAGCATCCCGTGCGTGCCGTGGCAGTCCCTGCAGTTGGGCGCCTTGGCTTCGCCCTGCGCATGAAGCGCCCCGTGGGTGCTGCCTTTGTACTGCTCTACCTGCTCGCTGTGGCAGACCGCGCAGTCGACCCGCCGCTTGATGGTCTCGCACGCCCGTTGATGGTCAGGGGAGACTTCCGTGTGGCAGCGGGCACAGGAAACTTTCGCATGGGTGGAACCCTTCAGCTGATCCGCGTTGACGAACAACGAGCGTCCGTCGACCGAGGCCACGACGTCCGGCTTGCCGTGGCACATCAGACAATCCTGGTCAGCCACGCCCTGGTCATAAAACACCTTGCGGGCCTTGTGCGGCTGGTGGCACTCGACACACACCGGCACGCTCTGCGGATTCTTCTGCCAGAGTTCGCCGCCGACGACCTTGCGGTGGACCACTTCGATCTGCGCATGGCACTGCTCGCAGGTGTTGGCGACGTTGGCTTTCGCGATGGGGGATCGCGGATCGGTGTGCGGCAGGATGCGGTGCGCCCCATGGCACGAAACACAGGTGGCACTGACGTTCAGGCCCTTCTTAAACAGCCCTTCGCCGTGGATGCTTTCGGAGTAATTCTCTATGATATGGTCCTGATGGATATTGCGTTGGCGCTGGACCGGCGTGCCTTCGCTGTGGCAGGAACCGCAGACAAAGGGGATGCGTAATGGGGAAACCTGCGAATGCTTATCCGCCACCGGAAGGATGTCGTGGGAGCCGTGGCAACTCTGGCATTGGGGGGCCAGCGTATCGCCCCGGGCCAGCGCCTTGCCGTGGAGCGACTCGGCAAATTCACCCTGCTGCGGCGCATGGCAAGCACCGCACTGCACAGGGGCCACCGGCACGTGGTGCGGCCATTCGCTTTGTGCCAAATCCGAGTGGCAACTCGTGCACTGCGCGCCGGCATGCGCCGATGCGTCGAATGGCTGCGCGTCAACGAACCGCGACGCAGCAGCATCGCCATGGCAGCTGAAGCAGGTGGCGTTATCAATCGACGCCGGCTCTTCAGCGCCCACGGGATGGCCCGCAGCCGATACCCCCAACAACAGCGCAAACCCAGCCACTGCCGCAAGACGCCGGTTCACGGAATCCGGGCCGCATTTCATGACAGCGGTCATAGAGGTATTGTCCTAGGACATCATCGTGGAAACGATGATGCACATCATGGAATGGCCTACAGGCCACCCGTGCCGGTATGGCACTGGCTGCACTTATATTCGGTCACATCCATGCCGACGTCCACCGGATGGCGAAAGGGCTGCTCTTTCAGTGGTCCGGCAGCGACTTCCTCGGGCGGGCCCTGCGCTAAAATCGTATGGCAGGTGTTGCAGTCCTTGGTGATGATGTTCCCGGCAGCGCTCTTATGCAGGCCGTCATGGCAGCGAAAACACCCGTCGGAATTTAAATGCCCGACATGATTCGGATGCGAGCGCCAATCCGAATGCATTTCCGGAAAGAAATAGGTGCTAAAAATCCGCGCGACCTCTTCGGCTGACTGGGAAATGGCCGCAGCGCGCCCTGTAGCCAGATCGGGGTATTCTTTCTGGTAAAAATCGGACAAGCCTCGACGGATCGCCGTTTTTGCCTCTGCTTCGGTAGCGTACTCGCCGGTCAACAGCCGAATCGCTTCGCGCTTCACAAAAGGCAGGGCGTGGTCCAAACGCCCGGCGCTTAACGAAACCTCCACCGCTTTATCCGGAGGCAAGAAGATGTGCGAGGGCCGGTTATGGCAATCCACGCAGTCCATGCGGCGGATCGGGCCTTTGGCCACCTGCTCGGCGTTTAAGGGCTGCTCGGTGGATTGGTATTCGGTCACTTTCCCGTCTTTATCGGTCACGCGCACCCAGGGAATGACTTCGCGTTTTTCATCGGATGCGATATAGGCAATTTCTTTGGCGATATTCATGTGCCAGTGAATGCCGCCGGCAGCCCCCACTTTCGGATCGCCGCCGCCTACTTTGATGAGCATTTGAATTTCCCACGGGGTATTGGCCTCATCAGTCAGATAGCGCATAAAGTTCTTTTGTTGGGCGCCGAAAAACTTCGCCGGCCAGTGGCACTGCTCGCAGGTTTCCTGCGCCGGACGCAGATTTTTGACCGGAGACGCGATGGGCTTCGGATAAGACTTCGTGGCCACCGCATACACCTGGTAGGCCCCGCTGAGCTTTGACCTGACGAACCAGCCGGCGCCCGGTCCTACGTGGCACTGCACACACGCCACCCGCGCATGCGGCGAGTGCTGGTACGCCGTGTACTCCGGCTTCATCACCTGGTGGCACACCAGCCCGCAGAATGTGACGGACTCGGTAAAGTGATAGGCTCGGTAACCGGTGACGGAAAACAGGATCACCGCCACCATCCCTATCAGCAAACTGCCGACTACGATGAGTTGGTGCTTCGGCCGGTTTAAATCGAGTTTTGGCAGCAAATGCAGTGCGGCGTCGGGATGCCGCAGCCTACGCCGGTGCTCCCACCACATGCCCAGCAGCACGATGGCCAGTCCCCCGACGCCGACAAACGGCAGCACCAGGTAAATGACCACGGCCAGATAGGTGTCCGTGTGCCTTTGGAAAATATCCAAGGCCATCATCGGCAGCCCGAAGGCGGTCGCCCCCAAGCCAAGCAAGAGCCCTAACAGGCTCAGCGGGTTTTGCCATAACGCGGGTTTTTTCAGCGGTGCTTTCATGGCCTTGTTGCAGTTAGCGGCGGGATTTGGGCGGAGATTCCATCTCGCGGATCACGAGGAGCAATCCGCCGACGAGCAGAATAAGAATCAGGAGAGTCAACCACAGCCCCTGGCGGCGAAACTGGAATTCATGAATCGCGTTCTTCCCTTCTTGCTCGGCCTGTTGCGCGCCGTGCAAGCCCTCCTGAGCAGGGGCCTGCATCGCTTCGGGAGAAAACGCGTGCACATAGGTCCGTGTTTGGGTCAGCTTGGTATTGGCGTCATGCAGCGCATACTCCGCATCGCCCATATCCATGCCCAGCTCAGCCGCTTGCTTAACGACCGCTTCCCCGTTGAGGATTTGAGCCTTCAGCTGTTCAATCGTCTCCCGCATCTGTTGTGCGCTTTGATAGCCCTTCGACCCAGGCTCATGGCAGCTAATACATACGGCACCGGATCCGGTGCCCAGCATGTCATCCGTGGGCTTCTTGATCAAATGATTGCCGTGGCAGACCTCGCATTCCGGCAGCCCCAGGGCATCGTGTGCGGCTTTGTGGGGGCTCTTGGCGAACAGATCGCGGGTTAAGCCGTGGCATTGGGCGCAGACATTGCCAATCGCGATGGTCCCCGGCTTCGACGCTTCATGCGATCCATGGCAACTGGCACAGTGCGGCGCCCCGCGGTCGCCGCGCACCAACAACGCCTGGCCATGGACGCTTTGCGCATAGTCCCAATGCTGGTTTACCGGCAACCCATGGCGGTCCATGAGGGCGGCATTGCTGTGGCATTCCGCGCACGTGCCGGGAATGTTCGCGGCGTACACCGGAGAAAACGGATCTTTCTTGCTGCGGATGCCGTGCGCTTGATGACAACTCGTGCAGACGGCGACATCCGAGTCGCCCTGGCTGTTGCGCTTGCCATGCTGGCTGGTCAAATATTTCGCATACTGATCCGTGGGTAAGTTGGGGTTGTACTTGCGCATGTAGGTCGGCTCGGCGTGGCAGCGCGCACACAATTGCGGAATATCCTGGCGCGCCGGACGGCCGAGGAAACCCTGCGCCTTGTCCATCGCGGCTTCAGCTTCGGTAGCCTTGGGATCGCCGCCGTGGCAGTCCGCGCAGGAGAGGCCCCGCTGGAAATGCACATCCTGGTCGATGACTTGCGTGGGATCCGATGATCCGGATTCCCATTGCTTATGGCACTCAACACAGCTATCCGCTGCCACAGCCACGCTGGGAAGCATCACCGCCATCGAGAGCACGGCGCCTATCCGCGTGATGCCCCTCTGCTGCGCGTTCATGGATGGCGGCCAATCCAAACGGCATAACCGGTCATGCCGATAACATACGCCAACCCGATAATGCCGGCTACAGTGACCAGCCAGTGGGATTTCCCTTCCCGCGCCGGACGGTCCCACCAGGGCACCAGCATCAATGCCAACCCGGCTACACCGGTCAGCCCCACCGCGATCAGCTCCCCTTCAATGCCGAGGATGTGCCCCGGAAAGAGCTTCAGCGTTTGAAACATCCAAAGAAAATACCATTCCGGTTCAATGCCCGCCGGGGTGGGGCCAAAGGGATCGGCCTGCTCACCAAGCGTCGCCGGCCAGTAGACGCTGACCGATAGCACGACCCCCAGCACCATCGCCCACGCCACCAAGTCGCGCAGGAAAAAGTTTGGGAAAAAGGGGATAGTCCGCTCCTCGCGCACCGAGAGGGGCTGGCTCATCCCCTGCAGCTGCACCATGAGCACATGCAGCCCCATGAGGCCCATCAACCCAAGGGGCAAAATCATGATGTGCAGCCAGAAGAACCGGGTCAGGGTGACATCGCCCACGTCGCTGCCACCGCGCAGAAAGACTTGCATCACGGGGCCGACCCCTGGCACAATCCCGGCAATTTCGGTGCCTACCTTGGTGGCAAAAAACGCCAACGTGTTCCACGGCAGCAGATAGCCGGTAAAGCCGAAGCCCATGAGCAGAAACAGCAGACAGACCCCGGTCACCCAAGTCAGTTCGCGCGGCGGGCGATAGGCCTTGAGGAAAAACACGCTGGCCAAGTGCACCATCGCGGAGAAGATCGCTAGGTTGGCAGCCCAGGCATGGACCGAGCGCACCAGCCAGCCAAACTGCACCTTGGTCATAATGAACCGCACCGAGGCAAACGCTTCCTGGGCCGAGGGGCGATAATACAGCAAGAGCAGCACGCCGCTGGCGATTTGAATGCCGATCAGCAGGAGGGTCACCCCGCCCCAGTAGTACCAGAAGCTGTGCCGATGATGGGGCACGGTCTTATGGCTGACCATCGCCTTGAGCGCACCCAGCTCATACCGGGCGCACAAGAAATCGCGCAGGCGCTTAGAGCTCATGGCCCGTCAACTCGCTTTCGAGACGACGATGTCTTCGCCGCGGATATTGACCTGGTAGGCCTCAAGCGGCCGGGGAGGCGGGCCGGAGATGACTTGGCCGTTCAAGTCAAACTTGCCGTTATGGCAGGCGCACCAGATGACGCTGTTTTCCGCCCCGTACTGCACGGTGCAGTTCAAATGCGTGCATACCGCGGAAAACGCCTTCAACTGGCCATCTGGCGTATTGACGAGAAGCCCAGGGCGATTGCCGAAGCGAAAGATCTTGGCGCTGTTGGCCGCCAGCTCGCCGACCTTGCCTGCCACGGTGCTGGAAACAGACGCCTCGCTGCCGCGCGGGGGGGTGAGATACCGAAGGATGGGATACAACGCCGCACCGCAGAACGCCAGGACCCCGGCTTTCAGTGCGCCCCAGAGAAACTGGCGCCGGCTGATTGGCTCGCGAGGGCACATCATCACGTAAGCTGGGTCTCCAAAATTACAACACGCAAAGAGCCGGTGGGTCTTGGCTCCTTGCGCGTCGCAATAACTACGATCTTAAGTGCTCAAGCCCTAGAATTTCTTTGACACGTCAACGGAGATGCCGTGCGCGTCGTAGTCGCCGGTGCCCCAGTTGGAGTTCGGTTGATAGAAATAGAAATCGTACGCCGCGCTGATGGCCGTATCCTCAGCGAACGACCAGGTGAGACCGGTCGCCAGATCCACTTTGTCGAAGTCCGCCCCCAGGGGCAGCCCATTGAAGGAAAAGTCATCGAAATTCCGCGCCCGGGTGTGCTGCAAATTGCCGTTCAGTGCCAGCGCAGGGCTGACGGTGTAGTCGGCGCTGAAGAGCCAGGTGTTGACATCCGCATGAAAGGCCGGCGTGTTGGTATCAGTGGCGCCGTAGCGCGCCGGCGTGCTGGTCACCGCAGCCTGACGGGAGAAAGAGCCCATCAGGACCAGGTCGCTGAGCGGCTGCAGCGCCACATCGTAGGTGTAAATATGCGACGTCGCATTGGTCTTGACGCGCGCTTGGCTCTGGACCCACGTGCTGTAATCATCATCCCGATACTGGTAGCGAAACGAGGAGCGCAGCCATCGGGCCGGCCGATACGTGGCACGGGTGACAAACTCATCCGTGTGCACGCTGATCCCATCAAGAAACGCCGAGCGAATACTCCCGCTGGTTTCCCGCTGGTCATCGTAATCCTGATTGTTCACCCGCCGTTTGACCTGCGCCGTCAGGTTGAAGAACGACCACGGCGCGACGTTCGTGCCCAGCGTCCAGGTCCCGCGCCGCACATCAGTCACCGTCTCCCGGTTGAACACGGCGCCGCTGTTGTTGGAGTCGGCTCCAGCGGTGGTATCGGGGCCGTCCACCCTTGTTAAATCCTCACGCAGCAGCAGCCGCCCCTGCTCCAGCTCCAGCTCGGTATACAGCGCCGTCCGCGGAATGCCGGTGAATCGCACCGACAAGGCCTCACCCCAGCGCTTGGCCTTGGTATCGGTGTTGTTGACATCAGAGCCGTCAATGATACCGTTGGGGGTGGCGGAAGTCAGGGCGCCCGTGCTGGTGTTCGTCGTATGGAAATCACTATTGTAAATAGAATTGCTCTGTTTCTTGATGATCTCTGACTTAAGCCGCGTCGTGAGGCTCAGCGCCGGCATCAGTTGCGTCATCATGCTGTTGACCCAGGCGTGCGCGTCATAGTCAATATCCGCCCGGTTGTTCGGTTTTTGCTCAGGGAACGCGTAGCTGAACAAAGCGCCGGTCAAGCCGTTGTACTCGCTGAGGGATTCGAACTCCCGATTGTTCATGTGGTTGAATTGATAGCCGGAGGAGAAGAAGACCTTATCCTCCTTGAACCCGCGCTGCGCCTTGAGCGTAGTGGTCATCAAATTTGTTTCCGGGGCCAGGTCTTGCCGGCGAATCTTATCATCCCCTGAGCCATGCGTGGTGGACAGATCCAGCTCCTGCCGGAGCGCCTCGGATCGGCCACGCTCCCAACGCTGCTCGCCGCTTAAGGCAAAGCCGGCAATCTCATCGGTAGCCGTTAGCCCGAAGACATCCACGATTTCGTCGATCTCCAGCCACGTCGGGGTAATGTTGCGCGTGAAATTGGCGGTGGCCTCTTCGGCCTCGCCCCAGCTGAGCTTGCTCTTGAGCCCATCTTTGTATTCCCGTTCGTACAGAAACGTCAGCTCAGGCAGATTTTCCAGGGTCAGCCCGGTTTCGAGTTCAAACTTGCCGATATCCAGCCGCAAGTCCCGGTCGGTCTCCGGCGCTCCCAAATCAGGGAAAAAGAGGCGAAATGTGCCGCCGTTGCCATCGTAATACTTGCGAAACTCCTGAAACCCCAGCTCGAAGAAGCCTAAGTCCGCCTTCTTCAATTCGATCTCGGTGCCGAGATCATTCTGATCGATCAAGGCGTGGCTGGCGGCCTCAAACTCGACGCCGTTGGCAAACGTATGGTGGGCTAAGAACTCCTTGAGGCCTCCGGAGTAGCCTTCTTTCGTCCAGTGGTGTTCGCGGAACCTTCCGCTGTCGCCGTCCACGAAAATGTATTTGACGGGAGCGACGGTCACGGAAATCTCTGGCGACTCCGATGCCTCGCTGACAGACCCTGTCCACGCCCCCATCGCCACCGCGAGGATGACCCCCCAGGCCACGATGCTCCGCATCCGCCCTCCCTCCTTAGTAGCGTAGGTGGTCATCGAAGTTCGATCCATGTGGTGCCGTGTGGCAGCCGGCGCTGAAACAGGTGCCTTCTCTGAAGGACGTGCTATGGTTGCGGTCGCCGATACTTGGAAAATTGGTCTGCGTATGGCAGCGGAAACACAGGTTGCTATCCCGCACCAGGAGCATCGCCTGGTGGATCGACCCGTGGACCTTATGGCAGGAGGTGCAGCCTTCGCGCAGCGCCTCATGCTCATAGACGAAGGGTCCACGCTGTTCTTTGTGGCACTTGAAGCACGCCTCGTTAATGCCCTGCAGCGTCGTCGCAGACCAGGGCTTCACTTCTTCGCCGTGCGCATTGTGGCAGTCGCCGCAGCTCATCTTGCCTTCCATCACCGGATGGCGGTACGGCAACCTAAACTCCGCTTTCTTATCCAAATGACACTCGAAACAGGTGCTGGGGTCTTTGTTTGGGTTAATGAGGCCGCCCACACCCTTGCCGCCGCCGGCCTCCACGTGCAGGCTGCCTGGGCCATGGCAGGTTTCGCAGCCTTGCGCGCCCACGTCCTTGCTGTCGCCCGGCACGGCGATGCGCGCATGGGTGGAGTGCTGGAATTCCTTGGCTTGCTTGGTGTGGCACGCCGCGCAGGTTTCGGTGCCCACATAGTCAGCCGGCGCCGTCTTTTCAGCAGACGTTTCAGCAGGCGTCACCTCGGCTGCAGGCTCTGTCGCCTTTTCCTGCGCCCAGGCCTCGGGGGTGGTCAACGCCTCGAGGGTGGCGCGAAGGCCCTGGCGCACCTTCGGCACCAGGCCGGAAGAGCCGCCTGGGGCCTGCCCCTCCTCGGCCTCTTGCTGTTCAAGAGCCCGGTAGTCCTCTTCGGTAAGCTTCTTCGCATCACCAGGGGCCTTCAGCTTCTGCAAGGCAAGCCCGTAGGCGTTTAGATCCCCTTTTTTGCCTACCGCGCCCTCATGACAGACTTTGCAGGAGTAGGCCTTGGCGTCCTGGCCTGGATAGGCCTGTTTGTAACTCTTCAGATCGTCTATCGTCGCCCCAACCGGTGCGACGGGCAGCCAGAACCCGCACAGGCACAGCAATCCGATCAGCATCCATCGCCGTGACATCAACTGAGTTCCTCCTGTGAGTTCGAGCATCGCCAGCCGCACAATAGCTTACCGGCCCTGCCTGGCCGTCGTGTCATTTACTTCAGCGCATTATAAGCTAGGTACTTTTGTTACACTAGATATAAGATATTGTTTGAGTTTAGTGGAACCGCTCTACGGAAGTATATGATTTATATCATGGAAGCCTTTCGAGGCCTTCCAGAAAGCCGGACCTGTCTGGCTCACCTAAAAGCTCAGCATGGATTGCACGTACGCGTAGTGCGCATTCTCATCCGCGCCAGAGTCGCGGGCAAACGCACCGGCATGGAAATAGGCATACGCCGCCGCGAGCTGCAGATGCGGGCTCAGTGCCCACGTGGCCATGAGATCGGTCTCCTGGCCGAGGGTGCGGCTGGCGTTAGCCGCCGCAGCGCGGAAGACGCCTTGGCTCGAATTAAACCACGCACTCTTGTTCGAGTCGAGGAAGAACCAGTGGTACTTGCCGGTGAGCTTCACGCGCTGGTGGGGGGTGGCACTCGCATTCAGCTCGAGGTGGTCGAGGTTGCGCAGGCTGGTGAAATCGATTTCGCCGTACGGCGTGTGGTTGGTCGGATACGGCGCGGTAAATGTGCCGAAGCGCCCGTCGCTCGTGTCGTCATCGCCAGAGCCGTGGTTGTACTCCATCCCCAGCCGCGGCTTCCACGGACACGTCCCCCACGTATAGCCCAGCTCCTGATGCCATGCCCAGGCGCGGATGACATTGTGCGCGCGCGAGCCGGTCTGCCAAGCCCCTTCTAGGCCATAATCCAGCGCGTGCCAAGCACCCTTCACGCGATTGCCCAGCGTGTATTCCTTGAGCTGACCCCGCTGCCCGGACCGTTCGCCCACCAGCTCATTGTCGCGATCGTGGCGGATCAATAAGAACGCATCAATCGTATGCCGAGGCAGCCGCGCCATCGAGGTATACCAGCCGTAGAAATTCTCCCCATGGTCGGCCGCATCCGGCCGCACACGATTGACAGGCACCACCTGCGCGAACCAGAGATCGGTGGTCCAGTCCTTCGCATGCAGGAAGCGCAGCTTGACCGCGTCGAACACCCGTCCGGTGTTCGTGAAGTTGCCTGCCCCCACAAAGCGCTGGTCCCCGTAGGCCAGCTCCTGGCGTCCGAGGGTCAGGCGCAGCGGGGCGGCCTTCCAGGGGCTGGCCAGCTCAGCGTAGAGCTGATGCAGGTCCAGCTGATTCACCGCCGCACTGGTGCGATTGACCGCACTTGCGGCAAAACTCTCTGAATCCTGGCCCTGAACAAACACTTTCAGGCCCGGCTCGACCTGCAGGGCTGCCTGCAGCCTAGTGCGCAAGAGGTGTACCGCGTCGTCCTCGTAGGCCGCGTCATTCAGATTAAGGTTATCCCGCCATTCCAGGCGATAGCGAAACTCGCCGCCCACCTTCAGTGTGGCACGGGAGCCCAGCGCCATAGGGTGTCCTAGTTGATCCAACGCCGCATCGAAAGCCGAGGGGGCCTTTGCGGCTGCCTCATCGCTCCAGCCTGCCGGCGCGCTGAAGGCCCAGCCCACGAGCAGCAGCGCGGCCGTGCGCAAGACGCGCGCCTTGGCTTGGGCATGGTGCTGCTCCAGCGTCTTAGCAGAGGCCGTGCGCAGCCAATACGGCCGCAGCCACAGCAGCCACAAGACGCCGGCCGCCATCCACGCCGCCGCGGCGATGGCCACGATGGGAAAAAACGCCTGCGGCAGCCAGTCTGCGCTAGCGCGCAGTGCGGCCGCGGCTGCCACCAGCCCGCCCACCACACGCAGCGGCATTGACCGGCCTCGCAGGGTCAGCGCCTCACCGGCATGGCTGAACACCACCATCGTGCCCACCGCAAAGATCATGAGGCTGTACCCTCCCAGAAACGCCAGATGCAGCATCGCCACGCGCACGCCTGGCAGCCACGCTGCCCCAGCATACCCCAGCGGCAGCATCCATAATGATACGCGCAAGAGCCGCGCGTACATATCCGGCACGGTCGCGGGCCGATGAAACTGCGTGGTCCACGCCAGCACCATGGTCACGACGAGGGCCCGCAGCGCATAGCCAGCCTGCAGCCACCCACCCCCCTCTAAGAGGAAGCTGAGCAACAGCAGCAGTGCCCCTGCCGCGTGGGCCTGCACCCGACGCTGCCGCAGGCGATGAGCCTTCACCGGATCGATGCCCGTCACCGCGACCGCGACAAAGCCCCGGCCCAGCAGGCGCGGGGCCATGAAGCCAGAGACCCCCACGACGATCGCCAAGAGAAAGCCTTGTTGCGCCAGCGGACGGGCCAGCGCCAGCACGCCCACCGGCAGCCATTGCAGTTGGCCACCAATCAACAGCGCGTGGCCCAGCAGGCCAAACAGCAACGCAAACGGAATCCATACGAATTCGATCGGCGGGGTGACTGCGGCGCGTCGCCATGCCAAGCGCCGCCCGGCAAACACCGCCAGGGCCAGCAGCCAGGCAATAGCGCAGCACTCTGCCGCCACCCAAGCTCCACGCGCCGCGCACAGGGGCTGGGCCATGAGGAGGCTGAGAAACAGGAGTACTTCGGCGCTCGTGGCGGCAGGAGTAGAGGTAAAGCGCGGCAGGGCGGTCAACAAGAAGCCCACGATAAAGCTGGGCAAAAACGCCCCGGTCTGAATAGCAGCGTGGAAGAATCCTGAATAGCCCTCGCTCCAGCCGGCTGCATAGGCCAGCCAGTGCCCGGCGCCCAGGATGCCGAATCCTACGCCGAGCGGAAAAAAGAGCCGGTAGGGCTCACGACGCAGGAGTGTCCACATGCGGCGGCTCCTGCGCGGTGGAAGGCGGCGCGTGCGCGGCGTGGTCCGGCAAGTGCTGCAGGCGGACTGTTTCCGCGGCCAAGACGCCCTGGCGCGCAAAGTCGATGGCTTCTGCGAGAATACGCGCGGTCTCGCCCGGCGCATGGAAGCCCATCGAGTTCTCTGCCGAGACAAAGTCCAGCCGCCACTGCGCTTTGCGCTGCAATTGCCGCGCAGGCTCCAATCCGGCGTCTTCCACTCCCGCGGCCTGCGCCGCCACGAGCGCATCCAGGAGATTCTCCAGCGCATCCTCGGCCCGGCTGATCAACTCCGCCGTGCGGCTCTGGATCTGCTCCGCGCGCGCGAGCATTTCCTGCTCCGGGAAATGATGGCACGTGAGGCAGGCGCGCGAGACGTTAAGCAGCGGGCTGCGGATGTGATGATCCGTCACCTTCATCGAGCCTTCGCGCTTGTAGGGCATATGGCAATCGGCGCACGCGACCCCGCTGCGCGCGTGGATACCCTGGCTCCAGGTCTCAAACTCCGGATGCTGGGCCTTGAGCACCTTCGCCCCGGTCTCAGCATGCGTCCAGTCGCTGAAGCCTTGCTCATCATAGTACGCCTCGATCTGTTCCATCTTGAGGCCCTTGTGCCAGGGGTAGGTCAGCATCTTTTCCTTGCCCTTGAAGTAGTACTCGACGTGGCACTGGCCGCAGACGAACGTGCGCATCTCCTGATGGGTCGCCATCGTGTTGGGGTCGTAGTCCGCAATCCCCTCGGCGGCCTTCACCAGCTTGATGCCGTTCAAGAATCCCGGCCGGGTCACGCGCAACTTCATCGTCGAGGGGTCGTGGCAGTCCACGCAGGCAATCGGGTGCGTCACATGCTGCCAGGCTTCTTCAATCGGCATGGCATTCATCTTCGCGAAACCGGCTTGTATATCGCCATCCCCCAGGGTTTCATACACGTGCTTCAGGCCGCCGGCGTGGCACTGTAAACACGCCCCAGGCTGCTTGAACTGCTGCGTGCGCAGGGTCTCCTTTTGGTCTGTCAGCGAATATGCATGGCCCCGCTCTTCCCGGTAGTCCACGCCGAAGGCGTACCCGGCGAAGATGCGCTTCCAGAGCGGGTTGGCGTCGATCTTGGAGAGGTTCTCGCTGCCGCCATAGCGCGTGCGCTCGATATCCACGGTGCGCTTATAGCCGTCGTATTCGCGCGGGAAATTCTTTCCCCATTCGGCCGGATCGGTAGTGGCTTCGGTGAGGTCCACCAGCTTCACGTAGCGCTGCTTGGCCTCGGCTTTGCGCTCCTGGATGTTCGTGAGCAGGGCGGCCAGCGCCCAGGCCGAGAGCCCGGCCGCCAGCAGGACCAAGACATACCACGGTCGCACGCGCATTACACAAGGTCTCCTTGGCTTACCGCAAGGCCATGTGCCCGACCCAGCGGTGGCATTCGGTGCAGCGCAGCTCGCCGCGCCGCGCCTCGCGATGATCCACAATATCCTGCACCAGCGCGCCGTGGCACTCCAGGCAATTCTGCTGCAGCTTGCGCAAGTTTACCGGCCGGATGCGGATGGGCTCGGCAAAATTCTGGAGGGTGAACTTGGCTGAGTGATGGTAGCCGTTGTCGAGCTTGGTGAGGTATTTCGGGAGAAGCGCATGCGGGACGTGGCAGTCGTTGCAGGTGGCCACGGCGTGGTGGCTGCTGCCGACCCAGGACTCAACATGCTCGCGCATGACGTGACAGTTCATGCAGGCAGCAGGATCGTTGCTGAGATACGAGAGCCCCTCGGCGTAACGAAACGTATAGAGTCCCAAGCCTAGCGAGAGGCCTGCCACCAAGAGCCCTGCCGCGATCAGCCATCGCTCCCTCGACGCCATCACCCTTCAGTCGGGGCCGATGGCACGTCGCGGTCAAACGGCCAAGCGCCTTCGCTCGTTGTGAAGGCGCACTCCTGTTCAAAACACGGGGTGTCCTTCGGGAGGGTGTCCTCACCCATGGCGCGGGACCTGCTGCGCCGGATCGAAGCGCTGAAACACCAGGCAGGCATTGGTGCCGCCGAAACCGAAATTATTGGACATCACGCGCAGAAGGCCCGCGTGATCGCGGCGCGCGGTGACGATGGGCATTGCCCGCGCTGCCTCGTCCAGGGTCTCAATATTGGCTGAGGCCGCGATGAAATCGTGCTCCAGCATGAGCAAGCAGTAAATCGCCTCGTGCACGCCCGCCGCACCCAGGGCATGACCGGACAAGGATTTCGTAGAGCTGAGGGGAGGCACCGCCTTGCCAAACACGGTCTGGATGGCCTTCAGCTCGGCCACATCCCCCAGGGGGGTGCTCGTCCCGTGCGTGTTGAGGTACTGCACCGGTCCTGCCACCGTCGCCAGCGCCTGGCGCATGCAGCGCGCCGCGCCTTCCCCCGAAGGCACCACCATGCTGTCGCCATCGGACGTGGCGCCATAGCCCACGAGCTCTGCGAGGACCTTGGCTCCACGGGCTTGGGCATGTTCGAGCGCTTCCATGACCAACGCCCCGCCGCCGCCGGCAATCACAAAGCCATCCCGCTGCGCATCGTAGGGCCGGGAAGCGCGGGTGGGTGTCTGATTATAGCCAGAGGAGAGCGCGCCCATCGCGTCAAAAAACAGGCTCAAGCTCCAGCCTTCTTCCTCACCGCCGCCGGCCAACATGACATCGTGCCGGCCGCTTTGGATCTGCTCCATGGCATGCCCGATGCAGTGCGCGCTGGTCGCACAGGCCGAGCTGATGCTGTAACTGAGGCCTTGGATCTTGTACGCCGTGGCGAGGCAGGCCGAGACGGTGCTGCACATGACGCGCGGCACCAGATACGCCCCCACGCGCCGGATGCCGCGGGCCCTGAGCGTATCCACAGCCTGCACTTGGGTGGCTGGAGAGGCCCCGCCCGAACCCATCACGAGCCCGGTGCGCGGATGCGAGACTTGCGCCTCGCTGAGGCCAGCCTCCTCAATCGCCTGCTGCAGGGCCAGATACGCGAACGCTGCAGCGTCGCCCATAAAGCGCCGCACCTTGCGGTCGATGCGCGCCTCGAGGTCGAGGTCAATGCTCCCTGAGACCTGGCTGCGCAGCCCTTGCCGACGGTACGCCTCGTTGAAGCGAATCCCGCTGCGCCCGCAGCGCAGCGCGTCAAGGACCGTGGGCTTGTCGGCACCTAAGCAAGAGATGATCCCGCGTCCTGTGACGACGACGCGCCTCATACCGCAGCGCGGCCGCCCTCAGGCGAGGCTCCCAGCAGATACGCGATCACTTCCGCGGCGGTATAGGCCGCCTGGCCGGGCTTCAACATGCGCGCGAGGTGCGTGAACTCATCACCCGCGGTCACCAGCGGCGGCTCGACATAGCCGTGGCGCTGCCGCTGCGGCAAGCCGATCGTGGCCATCAGCCCGTTGCAGAGACACTTGCGGCCACCGGTCTCCTCGCACGCGCCCTCTTTACTCTGATAAGTCTCCACCGGCTCGGCGGGGCAGCGATAGCCCAGCGTGCCGTCGGCTTTCTTGTACACCGCCCGCAAATAACCCAGATCGCACAGCCGCGGCCGCTCATCGTACACCGCAGGCTCGGACAGCGACCCGTCCATGTGCACCACTTTGAAAGGAAAGCCCGCGGGCGAGGCCCGCGGGTCGGTAAACACCAATCCTTTTCCGCGACGCGCCTGCTCGATCAAACTAACTTTGATCTCCTGCGCGATCCCGGACTCTTGGCAGAATGCAAACAAGGTGCCCACTTGCACGCCCGTGGCCCCGACTTGCACCGCTCGTTGCACTTGCTCTGGCGCGCCGTAGGAGCCGGCGAGCCAAAACGGCAAGCCCAGTGATTTGATGACCTCCAAGTCCACGGTGTCTCTCGAGCCATAGACCGGCTCCCCGCCTTCGGTGAGCTGTAGCTCGCCTCGGGGTGGGGCGTTGTGGCCGCCGGCCGTCGGTCCCTCCACAACGAACCCGTCAATGCGCCCGGTGGCCTTCTTGAGCAGGGCCAAGGCGAGCGTTGAGGAGGCGATGATGGCCAAGAACTTCGGCCGCTTCAGGGGCGGCAGCGCCTGCGCGATGATCGCTTTGGGGTCAAACCAGGTCCTGAAGTCATCCGTCGCGGTGGCCCCTTCCACATGGATCCTTAGCGACACCGCCTCATGGCGCGCCAAATGATCGAGCGCCCCGGGGATTTCCCTGGGAATCCCGGCACCCATCAAGACATAATCCACACTCGCCAAGAGGGCGCCATAGAGCGAGGGCAGCATCGGGAGTTGGATCTTCTCGAGGTAATTGATCCCCACGAGCCCGTCGTGCCCTTCCTTGGCCAGGAACACTTCGACAAAATTCGCGACAATCGTCAGCTCCTGGCGCGCAGCATCCGGGGTCATCGTCCACAAGGGCAGCAGCGCAAAGCCCGTCTCCGGCGCCTTCCCGCCAGGGAGAAAAAAGCGCTTCAGGATGCGCTGGGCTAGCTGCGGCACCGGAAAACGAGCCAGCGCACGGCGCAGGTGCCCCCCGGGATCGCCCAGCTGCAAGCGCCGGACGAACACCGTATCCAGGGCCGTGCCAGAGACCACGCCGATTTGACCCTGGCGCGAAACCGCCCGCGCCAGCGGCCAGCCGGAGACCCCGACCCCCATCCCCCCTTGGATGATGACCGGCTCAGGCATGGGTGTGCGCATTGGCAGCGATAAATTGGTCAATGGCATGGAGAATCACCTGACTCTTCGGCCGCGATTCCCCGCGCTCCCAGCGATTGAGCGTGGAGTAGCTGACGCCTAGGTGGTGGGCGCAGGTCTCTTCAGACCAGCCCAGGGCCTGGCGAATGCCTCTCAGCCGCTCAATCTTCACGGCGACATTCATTTTGTGTTGGCTCTGTTCGCGCATCTGCTACAGCACACGCTATAGCAGATGCAACCGGTTGTATATGATTTAAATCAGCCTCACGACACAGCAGGCTTCGCGATACGCCGGCACACGTTGACCAGGTCAGCGTAGAGGTGGTATGGGAGGGGTGGAGGGATAGGGCCACTGGCCCTGTGCGGTAGTGAACGCGCAGCGAAACATAAGACAGGCACCATGCTTATCCAGGCAATTCACGATCCGCCAGCCCCCATCCGGCTGCCGGACTCTGATCGCCCACACGGCTTGACGCAAGAGCGCACACTGTTTGACCTGATACCGGAATGCCACAGGGGTCCCCGCCGCCATTTCGCTCCTCGTTTCGAGCAGCGTAACGGCCCGGGTGCCGAGCGTCTATGATTTCGATCAGGCGGCGCACTCGCCCGGCCCCATGCCACCCAGCGAAAACTCGGTTTCAGCGCCCCAGTCGCGGTACATCTCCGGCGACTGCGCGTACTCCGGCAGCGTGGTGAAGGGGGCCATCGCCTGCTTCCAATACGCGACGCCCACGCGCGCGGCAAACTGCGGAAAGGTCTCCTGGGCGGATTGGCGCTCCTGACGGTAGCGACTAATCATGTCGATCACCGCCTCGGGAATGCGCCGGGCCGGCAGCTTGGTGACCGGCTGGCCGAACACCGCTTTCGCTTCCTCGGTCATGCCACCGAGCATCAACTGAAAGTGCGGGGCGAGGTGCTCGCCCACCTTTTTCGCACTCCCGAAAAACCCGATGTCCGCGATGTGATGTTGGCCGCATGAATTGGGGCAGCCGCTGACTTTAATGCGGATGTTGTCGATATCAGGGCCCGCGAGGTTCGCCGCCCGCAGGTGCTGCTCGAGCGCGCGCGCCAGACCGCGCGAGGCGGAAATGCCCAGCTGGCAGGTTTCCGCCCCTGGGCATGACGTCACGTCGTAGAGGCGCTCCGCGTCGGTGTCGGCGAGCTGTACCGTATGGAGCTCGCTGAACAGCGCCTGCAGGTGCTCGTTGCGCACCCAGCGCAGCAAGAGGTTCTGGGTAATCATCGTGCGCACAAAGCCGCCGCAGTAGCGCCGGATAATTTTCGCCAGCGCGCGCATCTGGGACGAAGTGATGTCGCCCAGCCGCAGGCGGATGATGACCGACGAATAGCCGGCCTGTTTTTGCAAGATCACATTGGTGAAGGCCCAGCGCTTGTAGGTGTCGTGCACCGCAGGGGCCGTGGGAATATCTTTCGCCGGCACCGGCGGCTGTTCGTGGGTCTGGGTGACCGCCACATCCTTGTACGGGTAATTCGGCAGCTTGTCGCGCTCGGCGAAGACTTCCTTGCGGAAGGCGTCAGGCCCGAGGCGCTTGACCACAAATTTGATGCGCGCCTGCGCTTTGTTCTTGCGGTCGCCCAGCCTATCGTGCACCCGCACCGCCGCCTCGCAGGTGCGTAAGAGTTCTGTCGCGGGCGTAAAGGGCTCCAGCAAAATGGCCTGCATCGGGGAAGCCCCCAACCCGCCGCCGACGTACACCTTGAAGCCCAGAATGGGCTGGCCACCCTCTTGCTTGATCGCCGCCACCGCCCCGATATCGTGAATCGCGGTCTTGGCATGATCTTCCGGGCAGCCCTCAAAGGCGATCTTGAACTTCCGCGGGAGGCGCTGGGAAGCGGGGTTGCGCAGGAAGTGCCGGGTCACCGCATCAGCATGCGGCGTCACATCGAACAGCTCGGTCGGACTAATGCCGGCATAGGGGCAGGCTGTCACATTGCGCACGCTATTGCTGCAGGCTTCGCGGGTCGTAATCCCCACCGCGGCAAGCTTGGCCAGCACGAGCGGCGCTTCTTGGGTGGGGATCCAGTAGAGCTGAATATCCTGCCGCGTCGTAATGTGGGCGATGTGCTTGGAAAATTGTTCCGCCACGTCCGCGACCGCCTCCAGCTGCGCCGGCGTCATGACGCCCTCCGGCAGCTTCAGGCGCATCATGTGCACATCCTTCACCCCGCGGATGCCGTAGGTGCCCATGTGCAACCGCTTGGCCTTGAACTCATCGGGCGTGATGGTCCCGAGGAAATACTGTTCGACCAGTTCCCGGAAGGCATCAATCTCCTCACGGCTGGCCTGGGGTGCTGCGGCCAGGAAGTCCTTGAGATGCTTATCTGCCAGCGTGTCAGCCATCTATGCTCCCTCTGCGTGCCACTGCAAATCTGCTGCTTCGGTCGTGATCAGATAGGGCTCGCCCCATTGCTCCGGGCAGCCGAGCTGCCAGCCCTCCGCGCTGCCGGCTGGCTTCAAGCGTACCCCTGCGTCTGCCCCATAAATGAGGAACGCGACGCCATCACCGGAATCGTCAACTTTTTGGGCGAGGGCCGGACTGAGAGTGCCTGTAAGCGTCCAGCCGACAATATGATACCACGAGGGAGGTTGGCCGTCGCGCGTTAGTCGGATCGCC
>JAGVGS010000157.1 GCA_020057015.1 Candidatus Omnitrophota bacterium
AACCCGCGCCGGCTTCTGTGGCCGCGCCCAAGCCGGCACCAAAGCCAAGCGCCGCGGTGGCCAAGTCTCAACCCCCCGTGGAAGTGGCAGCGGCGGCGGCACCCGTGGTGGCGGCGGCGCCGCCGGCCATCAAACGTATTGAGGTGCGCTTTCCCGTGACGGTGAAGGACTTGGCGGCCCAGATGGACATCAAGCCGACCGATTTGATCAAGTACCTCATGTCGCAAAGGATTTTTGCCTCGCTGACCCACGCGCTGGATGAGGCCACGGCGGTCAAGGCGGCCGCCGTGTTCCATGGTGAGATCGTGGCGCTGCCGGCGGTGGAAGAGCAGGTCATGAAGCCCGTGGCTCCGGATCCGGCCAAGATGGTCCTCCGCGCCCCGGTGGTCACGTTCATGGGCCATGTGGATCACGGCAAGACGAGCTTGCTGGACGCCATTCGCCAGGCGAAGGTGGCGGAGAAGGAAGCCGGCGGCATCACGCAGCATATCGGCGCCTACGAGGTGCTGCTGGAGAAGGGGCAGGTCACCTTCCTCGATACGCCGGGCCATGAGGCGTTCTCGGCGCTGCGCGCGCGAGGAGCCAATGTGACCGACGTGGTCGTGCTGGTGGTGGCCGCCGATGACGGCGTCATGCCGCAAACCATCGAAGCGATCAATCATGCCAAAGCGGCCGACGTGCCCATCATTGTGGCGGTCAACAAGATGGATAAGCCCGAGGCCAATGCCCAGCGCGTGAAGCAGCAGCTGACGCAGTATGGCCTCATCGGCGAAGACTGGGGCGGGAAGACCATCATGGTGCCGGTCTCCGCGCGCACGCGCGAAGGCATCGACACCCTGCTGGAGATGCTCCTGCTGGAGGCCGAGTTGCTGGAGCTCAAGGCCGACCCCACGATTCCTGCGCAAGGCACGGTGATTGAAGCCAAGCAGACCAAGGACCGCGGCCCGGTGGCGACCCTGCTCGTGCAGCAGGGCACCCTGCGCCTAGGCGACGTCCTCCTGATGGGCGGCATTGTCGGCCGCGTGCGCGCCATGTCCAATGACCGCGGCCACCGGATGAAAGAGGCCAAGCCCGCGACCCCCGTTGAAGTCTTGGGGTTGCCCCAAGTGCCGCAGGCCGGCGAACAGTTCATGGTGGTCGGCGATGAAAAGCTCGCCCGCCAGGTGGCGGAGCGGCGGCGCGATCTGCGCACGCAGCAGGCCGTCACGCACCCGAAGCGCGTCACCCTTGAGGAGCTGCACCAGCGCATCACCGACGGGCAGCTCAAAGACCTGTGCCTGATCGTCAAGGCCGACGTGCAAGGCTCGCTGGAAGCCATTGTGGCGAGCCTCCAGAAACTGGATACGGAGAAAGAGGAAGTGCACTTCCGCATTCTGCACGCCGGGGTAGGGGATATCAGCGAGTCCGATGTGATTCTCGCAGCGGCCTCCGATGCCATTGTCGTGGGCTTCCATGTCGGCATTGAGCCCAAGGTGCAGGTGCTGGCCGTGGCCGAAGGCGTCGACGTGCACATTTACCAGATCATCTACGAGCTGGTGGGGGCGATTAAAGCCGCCATTGAGGGGCTGCTCGAGCCCACGATTGAAGAGACGTTTTTGGGCCGCGCCGAGGTGCGCAAGCTCTTCCAGGTCTCCAAGCACGGCACGGTGGCCGGCTGCATGGTCACCAAGGGCAGCATCCGCCGCGATGCCGTGATCCGCGTGATCCGCGGGCGCGATCGCCTGGCCGAGGTGAAGATTTCCAGCCTCAAGCGCGTCAAAGATGATGCCCGCGAAGTGCAGGAAGGCGTGGAGTGCGGCATTTTCCTCGAGGGCTTCACCGCGTTGCAGACCGGCGATCTCTTGGAAGCGTGGGAGCAGAAGAAGGTCGCCCGTAAGCTGGAGTAGAGCTCGTCCCTAATGCCTGCCCGTAGCCGCGTCCTGAGCGGCATGCGTCCCACCGGCCAGCTCCACCTCGGCCACCTCGTCGGCGCGCTCTCCAACTGGAAGGTCCTGCAGGAGCAGTACGACTGCTTCTTCATGGTGGCCGACTACCACGCGCTCATGAGCGAGTACGAGCACCCGGAGCGCCTCCGCGAGTCCAGCTACGAGAACGTGATCGACTGGCTCGCCTACGGCATTGATCCTCAGCGCAGCGTGATCTTCCGCCAATCCGACGTGCCGGAGCACGCGGAGCTCTTTCTCTTGCTCTCGATCGTCACACCACTGGGCTGGCTGGAGCGGGTGCCGACGTACAAAGAGCAGCTGCGCGAAGTGGCAGGTCGCGACCTGACCACGTACGGCTTCCTCGGCTACCCGGCGCTGCAGGCGGCGGATATCCTGCTCTACAAGGCCCACGCCGTGCCGGTGGGGGAAGATCAGCTGCCGCACCTGGAGCTGACACGCGAGCTGGTGCGCCGGGTGCATGCGATGCTCAAGCGCGAGATCTTCCCTGAGCCCAAGGCGCTGCTCACCGAAGCACCCAAGCTCTTGGGCACCGATGGCCGGAAGATGTCCAAAAGCTACGGCAACACGATCAATCTCTCGGCCGAGCCGGAGGTGATCCGCAAGACCGTGCAGCAGATGTTCACGGATCCTTTGCGCATCAAGCGGATGGACCTCGGACACCCGGAGCAGTGCAATGTGTGCAATTATCACAAGCTGTTCAGCCCAAACGAGTACACGCGCATCTGGGAAGAATGCCGCACCGCCTCGCGCGGGTGCGTGCAGAACAAGCAAGAGCTGGCTGAGCAGGTGATCGCCCTGACCGAGCCGTTTCGCGCGGCGCGCCGGAAACTGGCAGAGGATAGGGCAAATCGGTATGATGGCGTGGAGCGCGTGCTGCAGGCTGGGGCAGAGAAAGCCCGCGTGCTGGCGCGCCAGACGCTGGCGGAGGTCAAAGACGCTTTTGGCGTAGGGCATCATGAAGTACGACGTTGACGCGGATCTCTACGAAGGCCCCTTGCCGCTGCTGGTGGAGTTAGCCAAACTCAACCTGGTGGACGTCTTCCTCGTGAAGCTCGTCGACTTGACCCGGCAGTACCTCCACGAGGTGAAAACATCGAGCCACAACCTCAATGACCTCTCCGAGCCGCTGCCGCTGCTGGGCCAGCTGGTGGCCTTGAAATCCCGGGGGCTGCTGCCGCAGGCGCCGGGGCTTGGGGAGGAAGAAGAGGTGCCTGTGAGCCTCGAGGAGCTGGAGCGGCGCCTGAAGGAATACGATCAGTTCAAAACCGTGGCCCAGCTGCTCTCTGAGCTGCACGTGCTGCAGCATAAGCATTTCACCCGCACCACCGACGCGGCCGACCTGCTGCCTGCGGAGCCCGACGCTGCCCCGGCGCCCTTCGAGGCGAGCTTGGGCGATCTCATGGGGGCTTTCACGCGCGTGCTCGAGAAAGCCACCGCCCCGGTGTACGAGGTGCGCGTGGAGCCCTGGACCGTGGAGATGAAAGTGGAGGAGCTGCGCATGCAGCTGCACGTGCGCCGGCAGATCCGGTTCTCCGAGCTGTTCTCACCGGAGAAGTCGAAGTTCGAGCTGGTCGTGACGTTTTTGGCCCTGTTGGAGCTCATCCGCCAGCGGGTGGCGCGCGCCTTGCAGGAGCAGCAGTTCTCGGAGATCGTGGTGGCCCTGCGTGTGGAGGCGAGTTTGAGCTGATGGACGTCCAAGAAGCCAAGCGGATCATCGAAGGCATCCTGTTCGTGTTCAACCAACCCTTGGCGCTGAAGCGGCTGTTGGAGATTCTGCCGGATCTCGAAGCGCCTCAGATCCGCGAGATCCTGCAAAGCCTCAACTCCGAATATCTCGCAGCCCAGCGCGCGTTTCACGTGCAGGAAGTGGCGGGCGGCTATCAGCTCGTGACCGACCAAGCGCTGGCCCCCTGGATCCGCCGGGCGCTGCAAAGCCCGAAGCCGGATTCGGTGAGTGCTGCCGCGTTGGAGACGCTGGCCATCATCGCGTACCGCCAGCCGATCACGAAAGCCGAAGTCGAGGCGATCCGCGGCGTCGACGTAACGGCCTCGTTGGAGACGCTCATCGAGCGCAAGTTCGTGCGCGTGGCCGGGCGCAAAGAGAGCCCGGGCCGCCCGTTCGTGTACGGCACGACCCCGGAATTTTTGCGCCATTTTGGCATTCAATCGATCGAGGCGCTGCCCGCGATGCAGCTGCCCACCCTACAGGAGCCTGATGCCGACCCTTCAAGTCCCCCCGCGCCGAACGTTCCTGTCGCTGCCCTCGATGGCGGCTGACCAGCGGGGCCAGGCGCGGCTGGCCCGCGTGCGCCGGCAGATCGACCGCTTGGACGAAGCGCTGCTGCAGCTGATCAACCGCCGCGCGCGATTAGCCCTGGAGATCGGCCGCATCAAGAAGCGCCGCAAGTGGCCGGTGTATGACGCCACCCGCGAGACCT
>JAGVGS010000183.1 GCA_020057015.1 Candidatus Omnitrophota bacterium
GGTGGCAGGGTTGCGCCCAGCCCCGGGGGCCATCGACTGCGGGGAGTCGGGCACTACGCTGCGCCTGGTCGCCGGGGTGCTGGCGGGCCAGCCGTTTTCCTCAACGCTTGCGGCGGCGGCATCGCTCAGCCGCCGGCCGATGCGCCGCATTACCGAGCCGCTTACCCAGATGGGGGCCTCTATCGCGGGGGGCCAAGCGGGTGGCGCGCGAGAGATCTATCCTCCGCTGACGATCCATGGCCGCCGGCCGCTGCAAGCGATCCGCTATACGCTGCCGGTGGCCAGCGCCCAGGTCAAATCCGCGGTGCTCCTGGCCGGGCTGTTTGCCTCCGGCCGCACGACCGTGGTGGAGCCGGTTCCCACGCGCGACCATACCGAGCGCGCGCTGAGCGCTTTTGGCGTGCGCGTGGAGCGCCTCGGGGCCGAGGTGTCCGTGGTGCCAGGCAGGCTCTTGAGCCCAGGGGGGCTGACGATCCCAGGGGATTTCTCGAGTGCCGCGTTTTTCCTCGTGGCTGCGGTGTGCGTGCCGGGCGCCGAGCTGGTGGTGGAGGGCGTCAGCCTGAATCCGAGCCGGTTGGGACTGCTGGCACTGCTCACGCGCATGGGCGCGCACGTCCACGTCGTGCCACAGGATCCTGTCTCCTGGGAGCCTGGCGGCAGCATTACCGCGCGCGCCAGCCAGCTACGCGCCATCGAAGTGCGTCCTGAGGAGGTGGCAGGGATCATCGATGAGCTGCCCATTCTCATGGTGGCCGCGGCCTGTGCCGGCCCAGGCACAAGCCGCTTCAGCGGGCTTGGCGAGCTGCGGGTCAAGGAGACCGACCGCATCGCGTCCATGGTGGAAGGTCTTCAGCGCCTTGGCGTTACGGTGCGCACACCAGCACCCGATGTCGTGGAAATTGAAGGGGGCCGTCCGCTCGTAGGCAGGGTGGTCGACAGCGCAGGCGATCATCGCACGGCTATGAGCCTGGCGGTGGCCGGGTTGGTGGCGCAAGGCACGACCCGCATCCAGGGTGCTGGGTGCGTCGCGAAGTCGTTTCCTGACTTTTTCGAGCAGCTGCAACGGCTGACTGGGGGCTCATCGACGGTAAAAACCGTTGACAAGGCCTAACCCCTCTGCTAGTTTAGTGGAGTTTATAACCCCCATGCCAAACACCGTGATGAATCAACTTTCCGAAGCCATTCGCAATCTCAGTAATGTTGTCCTCGGGCTGTTCTCCCAGGACATCTCCATCGATTTGGGCACCGCCAATACGCTGGTGTATGTGAAAGGGCGGGGCATTGTGCTCTCTGAGCCTTCGGTGGTGGCGGTCCACCGAGGCACTTCCCGGGTGTTGGCCGTGGGCAGCGAAGCCAAGCGCATGATTGGGCGCACTCCTGGCAACATCTCCGCTATCCGTCCGATGAAAGACGGCGTGATCGCAGATTTCGAAGTGACTGAGGCGATGCTGCGCTATTTCATCAAGAAAGCGCAGCCGCGCAAACTCAATAAGCCCCTGGTGGTGGTGGCTATTCCCTCGGGCATTACCGAAGTGGAAAAGCGCGCGGTGCGCGACTCGGCCCTGCGCGCTGGGGCGCGCGAGGTCTACCTGGTGGAAGAGCCCAAGGCTGCGGCGATCGGGGTGGGACTGCCCATTCATGAGCCCGGCGGCAATATGATCATCGACATCGGCGGCGGCACCACGGAAATGGCGGTCATCTCGCTCGATGGGATCGTGATTTCCCGCTCGATCCGCATCGCGGGCGATGAAATGGACCAGGCCGTCATCGAGCACCTGCGCAAGGCGTACAACCTGATGATCGGGGAGCGCACGGCGGAAGAGATCAAGATCCGCATCGGCTCAGCCTACCCGCTGGATGAAGAGCTGACCATGGAAGTGCGCGGCCGGGACCTTGTCACCGGCTTGCCCAAGACCGTGACCATCACTTCGGAAGAAGTGCGCGAGGCGCTCTCGGAGCCTATCCGCGCGATCGTGGAAGCGGCGCGGTTGACGCTGGAGAAGACCCCGCCGGAGCTCTCCGCAGACCTCGTGGACCGCGGGATCGTGCTGGCCGGCGGCGGGTCGCTGCTGCGCGGGGTGGACCGCTTGGTAGCCGAAGAAACCGGCCTGCCGGTGCATGTGGCCGAGAACCCGATGACCGCCGTGGCGATGGGGGTCGGGCGCGGGTTGGACGATATCCGCTACCTGCGCACGCGCATCGCCGTTACGTCCAAGACCACGTTGTAGGTTTTTGCTTCTGTGCGTGTGCACTTGTAGCACCCGGTGCTTGTCACGTGCGCCTTCTCGCTCCCCTACGCGTTAGCCGTTTTCTCCCCCTGATTGGTCTGTTCCTCCTGATTGTCTTTGCCCCGATCCGCCGTGCGTGCCTCACCGTGCTGCGCTGGCCCTACCGGGCGGCCGCCGGCACCCTCCAGGCCGTTTTTCTGGTGCCGCAGCTGCCGCAACTGGCCCGCGAGCAAAGCGCATGGCAGGAGCAATTGGCCCAGGTGCAACTGGAGAACGCGCAATTGCGCGCGCAGCTGCGCGCCCTGGTCCATGCTGAGGCGCTCAAGGCTCTGCCGGGTTTACCCGAGCCGCGCGTGGTGGCCCAGGTGGTGGGCCGCTCCACGCTGCCGGCCGAGCATACGGTGCTGCTCAATCGCGGCCGGCGCCATGGGGTGGACAAGGATATCGTGGTTATCGACATCCATGGGGTGATGGGCCGCGTGGCGGACGCGGACGAGGCCACGGCGCTCGTGATGCTGCTCACCGATGCGGACAGCCGGGTCGGGGCGGCAGTGGAGCGCTCCCGCGAGACCGGCTTGCTGGTAGGCCGCGGTCGCAGCTATGCCGAGTTGATTTACCTGGATCTCGACGCAGATATCGAGGTCGGGGATCGGGTCGTGACGGCAGGCCTGGGGGAACTTTTTCCCAAAGGTTTGGTGTTGGGCACGGTGGTTGACGTGCGCCGCGAACCGGTGATCGGCTCCACGTCGGCGTGGGTGCGCCCAGCCGCGCGCCTTGGGCAGGTGGAGGAAGTGCTCTGCCTGCCGCCTGCCCGATGAAGCTGCTCTTGCTCGGCGTGCTCCTCCATGAGCTCCTGGCGCTGTGCCTGCCGGTCCCTTGGCTCGTCCCGAATCTGACGCTGGTGGGCCTCGTGGCTGCCGTGGGGCAAGCCCCCGAGCGCTGGCCCTGGTACGCGCTGATGGCTGGGGTCTCGGTGTTGCCCTGGATGGCCTCGGGTGCGACGGGGGGCCTGCTGCTCTATGGGCTCTTGGCCGGCGCGCTGGCGGTACTGGCTCATCGCGTGGATTTGCAGGATGCTCGGCTGCATTACGCGGCGGTGGCCGCGGGCGCAACACTGTGGACGTGTTGGATGTTGACGGGGTTGGCAGCGTCCTGGGCGCTGCTGGGCGGAGCCCTCCTTCATACCGGAGTGACTGTGGCGGCCGCGATGCTGTGGCGCGCCGGATTACACGCCTCGGGCCGCTGATGGTGCAGGCGGCAGGCCGCTTGGAACATCTCCGCCTGGGTGCTGGCCTCGCCTGCTTGTTGCTGATCGGGCGCCTGATCCAGTTGCAGGTCATCCAGGGCCCGGCGTTTCGCGAGCAGGCTGAGCGCAATCGCCTGCGCTTGGTGTCTGAGCAAGCCCCCCGCGGCCGCATACTGGATCGCGAGGGCCGGGTGCTGGCGGCCAACGAGCTCGTGTTCCGCGTCGTTGTGGTGCCTCAAGAGGTCAAGGATCTTGCCGCCCTCCTCGCTTTTGTCAGCCGGATGACCCGGCAGCCGGTGGCGAAGCTGCAGCGCACCTATGAGCATGAGCGGAGCCGACCCTATTTGCCGGCCACGCTATTGGCCACGGTGCCCAAGGCCCTTGCCATGGAACTCGAGGAGCAGAGCTGGCGCTATCCGGGCCTCATGGTCAAAGCCGAGGCGACCCGCTCGTATCCGCAGGGCGGTGTCGCGGCGCATGTGTTGGGCTATCTCGGACAACCTTCGGCTGAAGACTATCCGCTGCTCAAAGTCTATGGCGTGCGCCCGCAAGAACTGGTCGGGCATATGGGCCTGGAGCGCCAGCTTGATCATGCGCTGCGCGGGCGGCCGGGTGGCCTCATGGTGGAAGTCAACCACCGCGCGCGGCAGATGCGCACGATCGGGCACCGCGCGCCTGAGCCCGGGGCCGACATCGTCCTCACCCTCGATAGTCCGCTCCAGTCGCTGCTCGAGCAAGCCCTCGGCGACACGCGTGCCGCCGGCGTGATCCTCGACCCTCAGACCGGTGCGGTGCTGGCCCTGGCCAGCACGCCGGGGTTTCTACCTGCGGCTTTCGTGCAGGGAGAGCAAGAAGCTGTCTCCGATTGGCTGGGTGATGACTGGGGCACGCCGCTGCGTAACCGCGCGGTGTGGGGCGCTTATCCTCCCGGGTCCACGGCCAAGCTGGTGGTGGCGGCGGCAGGGCTGGCGCGGCGCGTCATCACGCCCAGCACGACGGTGACCTGTCAGGGCGGCCTGCAGATCGGGGATCGCATGATCCACTGCTGGAACCGGGACGGCCACGGGACGCTGAGCCTGCGCGAAGCCTTAATGCAATCCTGTAACGTCTATTTCATGACGGTGGGCCGGCGGCTCGGCCTGCCGGCGCTGCGCGAAGGGTTTCAGCAGGTCGGGTTTGGCCGTGCCACGGGATGGCTGCTGGGCGAGCGGGCAGGCCACGTGCCGGATCGGCGGCTGACCGAGGGCGAGGTGGCCATGCTCGCGATTGGGCAAAGCGAGCTGACGACGACCCCGTTGCAGATTGCGCGGATGGCCTCCGTGTTTGCCAACGGCGGGTTGCTGGTCCAGCCCTGGATGATCCAATCCGTCGGCGGGCAGCCCTTTGAGCGCCCCCATCCGCCGGTCGCGGTCGGCTGGTCGAGGGAAACGCTGCTGGCCGTCCGCACCGGCATGATCGCGGTGGTCGCCGATCCCAACGGCACCGGACATCGAGCGGCCAGCCCGGTCGTGCGCATCGCCGGCAAGACCGGTACCGCACAGACCGGCATCGAAGGTGTCGACCATGCCTGGTTCGCCGGGTTTTGTCCGCTGGAGGAGCCTGAGGCCGCGATCGCGATCCTGGTAGAGAACGGGGGTTCTGGCGGCCATCTGCCGGCCGATGTGGTGCGCACGGTGTGCGAATACCTGGCGGTGCGCAAGAGCACCACGGAAGCGGTTGTGGCAGCCCCCGATGAGTAAACGCTGGATTGGGGATTGGCCGCTCTTTGGCGCTGCCCTAGGGCTCGTCACCTTGAGCATGATGGCCATCGTGAGCGCGGTGGGGCATGAGAGCCCTGGGTTGGCCATTCGCCACGGCGCCTGGACGCTGGTTGGGATCGGCCTCTCACTGGCCCTGGCCCAAGTCTCTGCCCGTCGCTGGATGGATCTCGGCTGGGCGGTGTATGGCCTCAGCGTCTTGGCGCTGGGCCTGGTCTTGATCGCCGGGGCCACCCGGCTCGGGGCGCAGCGATGGCTGTCCATTGCCGGCATCAGCCTCCAACCTTCGGAGCTCGCCAAGCTCGGCACGTTGTGGGTGCTGGCGGCTCTCCTGGGCAGCACCCCGGCGCCGCCGCCGGCGCGCGTCGTCTGGGCCTCTTTGGCGCTGGCGCTTATTCCTGCCGGGCTCGTGTTCATCCAGCCGGATTTAGGGTCGGCCACGATTTTTGGCGCCATCTGGCTGGGCATGGTGTGGGTGGCCGGCCTCCCGGCCCGGTGGATGGCGGTGTTCTGCGCGTCAGCGACGGCCTTGATGCCCTTGGCGTGGCACGCCTTGAAGGGCTATCAGCGTGAGCGGCTGATGGTGTTCCTGAACCCGCATATTGACCCGCTGGGGGCCGGATACACGATTATCCAGTCGATGATCGCGATCGGTTCGGGCCAGTGGTGGGGCCGCGGATGGTTCGCCGGCACGCAAAACCGCCTGAGCTTTCTACCTGAGCATCATTCCGACTTCATCTTTGCGGTCATCGGGGAAGAGTGGGGATTGCTGGGCAGCTGCGCAGTGGTGGTGCTGTTTGTGGTCCTGCTGGAGCGCATGGCGCGTCTGGCCCACCGGGCGATTCAGCCGCAGGCGCGACTGCTGGCCGCGGGCATTTTCTGC
>JAGVGS010000202.1 GCA_020057015.1 Candidatus Omnitrophota bacterium
TCAGTTTCTGGCTGGGCCTCATCAGCGTAAGCTTGATCGGCCTGCTCCTCCTGGTCGGCATCGTGGCGGTGGATCTGCGGCGCGCGCTGCGCGGCCTGCAGGCCCTCGTGCCGTTATGGACCGCCATCGGGCGCGACACGCAGCGCGTGCTGCGCAAGACCGGCGAGCTGGTCGACAAGGCAGACCACGGGGCCGCGCACGTGGTCCAGGTGGTGGATGAAGCGTGCGAGACGGCGCACGTCGCGCTCGCCGCGGTGAAGCGTACGACCCGTCACTTCGGGATCAATGGCGCGAGGAAGGCTCCTCGCGGGCGTTTCTAGTCTCGTGGAGCAGGGCAACAGGAGGGGCGTTGGGATGAGAGAGCAGCGTCGAGTACGGGGTATCGGGCGCACGGTGGCAGCGTTCGGGATCGGGGCTTTGCTGGGCAGCGTGGCGGCTTTATTGTACGCCCCGACTTCCGGGGTGGAAGCCCGCAAGCGCTTGGGCAACCAGATGCGCCTCGTGCGCCGCAGAGCCGTGCAGCTGCGCCAGGATGCCAACCTGCAGTTCAAGCAGGCGCGCAAGTGGATGCTGGCGCGCATTCCGGCGAACCGCAACGGGCACGAGCGGCGCACGACTCGCCGCCCGGCGCACGCGTAAGACCGCTTGTTTGTCTTGGCGGGCAGAAACTTCGGCAGTCCTCACGGACTGCCGATTTCTGTTTCTTATGATACAATGGCGCGTCTTGTATCCGTTCACGTTGAGGAGACCATGAAGCGCACCATCGAAATCAAGCATGTGGCACCTCGGGAGCAGGTCCGCCAGCTGCTCGAAGAGCTCTGCGATCGGCTGGAGGAAAAGCTGCAGCATTTCCGGCAGGATGCCGTGAGCCTGCATGTCCAGTTCGAAGAAAGCGGCAACCGGAAGCTGTGCCGCACATCGGTGAGCTGCCACATCCCCGGCCATATGGTCGCCGCGCACGAGGAAAGCCGCACCCCGGGCCCTTCGATCCGCAAGGCGTTCAAGGAACTGGAGCGCCAGTTGAGCCGCCATAAGGCGCACATGCTGGGCAAGCAGCGTGCCCGGCGCAGCCCCCGGCGCCTGCCGACCGCGGTGTCGCCCGAAGAGCCGGACTGATGCGACGACGCGGCGCGGCGATTCTGCTCCTGACGCTGCTGGGGCTCTGTCGGGCCCTCCATGCCGAGGAGCCTGGAGGCGCTGCCTCGCCGCTTTCCGCGAAGGCCGAAGCGGCCCTGCAATTGACGCGATCGGATGATGCCTACCAGCAGCAACTGGGTTTTCTGCGCCTGGAGGCGCTGCGCGAGCCGGCCAGCGTGCCCTATCTGCAGGCGGCCGCCGCAGACCGGCATCCCGATATCCGGGCGTACGGCTTGCGCGCCCTCGCCTCGGTGCAAGCCGGCGAGGCCCTGCCCACACTGATCGACCGCGCTCAGCATGACCTGCATCCCCGCGTGCGCCGGGCAGCCATCCTGGGCCTCGAGACCCTGGCCGGCCTTCGCCCCGAAGTCCTGCCGGTGCTCATCACAGCTCTGGAAGATCGCGCCAGCGAAGTGCGCATGGCCGCGGTGGATGCCGTCAGCCGCATCGACCATCCCGAAGCCCGTGCCGCACTCCTGCTCCGGCAGCGCCGCGAGCGCCGCCGTGATGTCCGCCGCGTGCTGGCGCTGGCCATGCAGCGGCTCGGCACATAACCACGCATGACCGATCCGTTGCTCACACGGATCGCGCAGACCCTCCGCACGCACCGCTTGCTTCCTAAAGGCAGCCGCGTGTTGGTGGCCGTATCCGGCGGGGCCGACTCCGTGGCCCTGCTGGAAGCGCTCGTGGCGCTGAACGCCTCAGGGCTGCGGCACCTGCAGATCGCCCACCTCGACCACCAGTTGCGCCCCAGTTCTCCAGAAGACGCCGAATTCGTCCGCGCACTCGCCGCACGGCACCAGCTGCCGTTTCATCTCGAGCGCGCCGATGTGCGCGCGGCCTGTGCTGCGCATCATTGGTCGCTGGAAGATGGCGCGCGCCGCGTGCGGCACGAACGGCTGCAGGCCCTGGCCGAGCGGTATCACGCCCCGGTGATCGCCCTCGCGCACACCGCCGATGACCAGGCAGAAACCGTGCTGCTGCGCCTGCTGCGGGGCACTGGCCTCAGGGGCCTGGGGGCTATGGAGTACTCCCGCCCGGCCGGAGAGGCCCTGCTCATTCGCCCGCTGCTGGACATCACGCGCCGCGAGGTGGTGAGTTTTCTCGAGCGCCGTAACGCGGCCTTTCGAGAAGATCCCTCGAACAGTGATTGGCGCTTCACGCGCAACCGTATTCGCCACCAATTGCTGCCACTGCTCGAGGAGCACTACAATCCCAATATCCGTCAAGGTCTGCTGCAGTTGGCGATCCAGAGCCGCGGCGATTACGCCTACCTCGCGCACATGGCTCAGCGGCATTGGAAGCGGACCGTGAAGCTCTCGGCCGGCCGGGAAGCGGTGGTGGCGCTGAAGCCCTTCCGTCGGCACCCCGCGGCGCTGCAGCGGCAACTGCTGCGGCAAGTCATCGAGCGGTTGCGCGGCGAGCCGGCCTTGGTCGAGTTTCGCCACTGGCTGCTGGCCGAGCGGCTCATCGCCGAAGCCCCTCCCGGGGCGGTGCTCGATTTGCCTGGAGGCATTCAGCTGACGAAGCAGGCGGATCGGCTGTTGTGCCGGCGCCTCGAGTAAGGCTTGCCTTTCTCCGACGCCCAGGAGTATACTAGCGCGTTATGAGCCCCCTGCGTCCGATGCCGCCCCAACGTCCTCGCTGGCTGGTGTTCGTCATCATCGGGATCATCACGCTCACCCTGATGCGCGCGCTGTCCTATTACGCCGGGCAGTGGCAGCGCCAGATCACGTACAGCGAGCTCTACCGCCTCCTGGAAGAAAACGCCACGACCGGCAACATCACGGAAGCCAAGCTCATCGATGACCGGGTGGACGGACGGCTGAAAGACGGCCGGGCCTTCTCGGTGTTCATCCCCGGCCGCGATGAAGAGGTGCTGCGCCTGCTGCGCGAAAACATCCCCAATTTTGATGTGCAGCCCCCCCAGGCCGGGCTGTTCGGGATTGTCATGGCCCTCTCGCCCTGGATCATCTTCCTGGTCATCATGTGGCTGCTCATGCGCTCCTCCCAAGGCGGCGGGCGGCTGCTCTCTTTCGGCAAGAGCCGTGCGAGGCTCATTTCCCCCGAGACCCACACCCGCGTCACCTTCGATGATGTCGCCGGCATTGAGGAAGCCAAGGAGGAGCTGCGCGAGATCATCGAGTTCCTCAAGGACCCCAAGAAGTTTCAGCGCCTCGGCGGCAAGATCCCCAAGGGCGTGCTGCTGATCGGGCTGCCCGGCACCGGCAAAACCTTGCTGGCCAAGGCCGTGGCCGGCGAAGCGGCCGTGCCGTTTTACTCCATCAGCGGGTCGGATTTTGTGGAAATGTTCGTGGGCGTGGGGGCCAGCCGCGTGCGCGACCTCTTTGAGCAGGCGCGGCGCAACGCCAAGCAAGGGGCGAAGGGGGCGATCATCTTCATCGATGAAATCGATGCCGTGGGCCGCCAGCGCTTTGCCGGCATCGGCGGCGGGCACGATGAGCGCGAGCAGACGCTCAACGCCTTGCTGGTGGAAATGGATGGCTTTGAAACACAAGAGGGCATCATCTTGATGGCCGCGACCAATCGCCCCGATGTGCTCGACCCGGCGCTGCTGCGCCCGGGCCGATTCGATCGCCAGGTGGTCATCAGCTTGCCGGACATTGTCGGGCGTGAGGCGATCCTCAAAGTGCATACCCGCAAGATCAAGCTCAGCCCCACGGTGGATCTGAAATCCATCGCGCGCCAGACCCCAGGCTTCTCGGGCGCCGACCTGGCGAACCTGGCCAACGAAGCGGCCCTGCTCGCCGCCCGCCTGAATAAGGAGGTCATCAGCACCGCGGAAATGGAGAAGGCCCTGGAGCGCGTGATTGCCGGCCCGGAACGCAAGACGCGCGTCCTCAACGAGAGGGAAAAGCGCATCACCGCCTACCATGAATCCGGCCACGCGCTCGTCGCCCTCCTCACGCCGGAGACCGATCCGCTGCACAAGGTGTCCATCATCCCGCGCGGCGCGCACGCGCTGGGCTACACGATGCAACTGCCTATCGAAGATCGCTACACCATGAGCCGGCGCGAGCTGACCGCGCGCATGACCGTGATGATGGGCGGCCGGGTCGCGGAAGAGCTCGTGTTCAAGGAGATCACCACCGGGGCGCAAAATGACCTCGAGACCGCCACCGACATGGCGCGCCGCATGGTCTGCGAGTTCGGCATGAGCGATCGCCTGGGCAGCCTCACCTACGGCAAGCGCGAGCGGCAAATGTTCCTCGGGCGCGATCTGTTTGAAGAGCGCAATTACAGCGAGCAGACCGCCGTCTTGATTGATGAAGAGGTGCGCCGCCTCATCGACTTCTGCTACGCCCGCGCCAAGGAGTCGCTGCTGGCGCATCGCGACAAGCTCGAGCTCTTGGCAACCACACTCATGGAAAAAGAAGTGCTGGACGGGGAAGAGGTCAAGAAACTGCTGGCCCCGCTGCCTGTCCACCCCGACGCCGCCGGCGCGTACCACGCCACCACCAACGGTTCCTCCACCCCCGCAGCCTGAGGGGGTGCGGACTCGCCGCATGCCCACGCTTCAGCAGTGCGCTGCACCTCGCCTTAACCTGCGCCATGCCCAAGGTCGGTTGTTGGTCATGGGCATTCTGAATGTCACCCCAGACTCCTTTAGCGATGGCGGTTTGTTTTTTTCCCCCGCACAGGCCATCAGTCAGGGCCAACGACTCGCCGCCGCAGGCGCAGACCTCCTGGACATCGGAGGCGAGTCCACCCGTCCAGGCGCCAAGCCGGTCAGCTCGGAGGAGGAGTGCGAACGGGTCGTGCCGGTGATCGAAGCGCTGGCGCGCGCGCTGCCCCTGCCGCTCTCCATCGATACGTCCAAGGCCGCGGTGGCCGAAGCAGCCCTGCAAGCCGGGGCTTGCATGGTCAATGATGTCACGGCGCTGCGCGGCGATGCGCGGATGGCCGCAGTGGTGGCCGCCGCCCAAGCGGATGTGGTGCTGATGCACATGCGCGGCACCCCGCGTACGATGCAGCAGCGCCCGCGCTATCGCGATGTCGTGTCCGAGGTGGCCCGCTTCCTGCGCCAGGCTGCCCGCCAAGCCGTGCAGGCGGGCATCGCACGCGAGCGGATCTGGCTGGACCCTGGACTGGGTTTTGGCAAGACCCTCGCGCACAATTTACAATTGATGGCTGAGCTGAAGCGTTTGACGAGCCTGGGGTTTCCTCTCGTGCTGGGGGCTTCGCGCAAATCCTTCCTAGGGCAAGTAATGAACGCACCCGACCCCGGCGGCCGATTGGCCGGCAGCTTGGCGTGCGCAGCGACCGCCTTCGCCCAGGGCGTGCGCATGGTGCGCGTGCATGACGTGGCAGAGACCGTGCAGCTGGTGCGGGTGCTTTCCGCCATTGAGCAGCAGCGCCCATGATCCGCCTAGGGGTGAACATCGATCATATCGCCACCGTGCGCCAGGCACGACGGGGCTCGATGCCGGATCCGGTGCAGGCCGCCCTGCGCTGCCAGCAGGCTGGGGCCCACAGTATCGTCTGCCACCTGCGCGAGGACCGGCGCCACATTCAGGATGAGGACGTGCGCCGCCTGCGCCAGGCGCTGCGCATCCCGCTCAATCTGGAGATGTCCATCGCCCCGAGCGTGGTCAACACCGCCCTGGCGGTGAGACCCTTCCAGGTCACCCTGGTGCCAGAGCGTCGGCAAGAGCTGACGACTGAAGGCGGGCTCGATGTGGCCGGCCTCCAGCAGCGTCTGACACCGCTCATTCGCCGCTTCCAGGCCCGCGGCATTACGGTCAGCCTCTTCATCGATCCCGCGGCCCGGCAAGTCAGGGCCTCGCAGGCGGTGGGGGCCACGATCGTCGAGCTGCACACCGGGGCGTTCGCCAACGCGGCACGCCCAGCGCAGGCGAAACAACTGCTGGCGCTGCGCCAAGGCGGAATGCTGGCGCGACAGCTGGGCTTAGCGGTGGCCGCCGGGCATGGATTGGACTACGGGAACATCGGCCCCGTGGCACGTCTGTCAGCCATCGAAGAAGTGAATATCGGCTTTGCCATCATCAGCCGCGCCCTCGACGTGGGCCTCAGCGCCGCCGTGCGCGAGATGAAACGGCTCTTGCGTTGATGCGCCGAGCTGCAGCGATCGGCTGTGGGGTAGATGTCGTGGAGATTGCTCGGTTTCGCCAGGCCGTCAGCCGGGGCGGGGCGCGGTTTATGCGCCGCGTGTTTACCGCCGCTGAAGTGGCCTACGCGAACGCTCGGCCCCGCACCAAGCTGCTGCACCTGGCGGGACGTTTTGCGGCCAAGGAAGCGGTCATGAAGGCCGTCTCCCAGGTGGATCCGAAGCGTCGGCTGGCTATGCATCACATTGAAGTGCGCAACGACCGGCTCGGGCGGCCCAGCATCCGGCTGCATGACGGACGTAAGATGCGCCTCACCATCCACATCAGCCTCTCCCATGTACAGAGCGTAGCGGTGGCCAGTGCCGTCGTGCTGCGATGATCCCGCTAGGTTTGTTGGCCCCGCGCGCCGATGATGCCCACAAGGGGGATGCTGGGCGGGTGTTTATCCTGGCAGGCTCCAAGGGTTTGAGCGGTGCCGCGGCGCTGTGCGCGAGGGGTGCGCTGCGGGTGGGGGCCGGCCTCGTGACCGTCGGGTTACCCAAGAGCCTGCATGATCCGATGGTCGAGAAGCTCACCGAGGCGATGATGCACCCACTGCCCGAGACCGCAGAGGGCAGCCTCTCCACCGCCGCAGTGCCGGAGGCCATGAGCCGCATCGCCAAGGCCGATGCCGTGGCCATAGGCCCGGGCCTGTCGCAGCATCCGCAGACCCAAGAGTTTGTCCGCCGTCTATTGCCGCAGGTCATCAAGCCGCTGGTGGTCGATGCCGATGGCCTGAATGCGCTGGCTGAAGACCTGACCGTGCTCAAGCAGCGCACACGGCCGTGCATCCTGACACCGCATCCCGGCGAGATGGGACGCCTCGCGCGCCTCTCGACCGAAGCGGTGCAGCGCGACCGCGAGCGGCTGGCCCAGGCGTTCGCCACCGGCCATCGCGTGGTGCTGGTGCTCAAAGGGCATCACACTATCGTCGCGGATGTCGACGGCACGCTGTATGTCAATGAGACGGGCAACCCCGGCATGGCCACCGGCGGATGCGGCGATGTGCTCACCGGCATGATCACCGGCCTGCTCGCGCAGCAGCTTTCGCTCTTTGATGCCGCGCGGCTTGGGGTATACTTACATGGCCTGGCCGGCGACGTGGCCGCCAAGGAGCGCGGCGAGATTGGCTTGATTGCCTCTGACGTGGCCGATAGAATACCCCTCGCCATTCGACACTATCAGCAACAGGCATAATCAGTTGCTGCCGACGTAGCTCAGGGGTAGAGCGGCTCTTTTGTAAAGAGCGGGTCGGGGGTTCAAATCCCTCCGTCGGCTCTCATTTAGAGTTCGCGTCCGTACCGCCCTCGCGTGTCCATTCATGGCCGGAAGTGGGGAGGGGACATGCACAAAAAGACCAAGGGGTCGGTCGCGGAACTTGCTGTAGCAAGTCGGTTGATGAGAGACGGATGGCATGTGCTCGTGCCTTACGGCGAGAATACTCGTTATGATTTGGTCGCGGAGCGAGCAGGGAAGTTTATCCGCATCCAAGTCAAATACGTGACACCAAAAAACGGCACGCTGTGCGTGAATTGCCGCAGCAGCAATAACTGGTCGGTGCTGCCGTATACTGCCGAAGAAATTGATGTGATCGCGGTGTACGATGCCTCATCCGAATCGATTTACTACGTGCCGGCCGCTGACATGCGAGGAAGTGCCATGAAGCTTCGCTTGGAGCCGGCGCGGAATCACCAAAAGGCTAAGATTAGATTTGCCAGCCAGTTCATTGAGCTATCGGAAATTGCTTTGGGCAGGTGCCGGAGTGGCCAATCGGAGCAGTCTGTAAAACTGCCGGGCTTACGCCCTACGGAGGTTCGAACCCTCCCCTGCCCACCACTTCATTAGACATGCAGTTACCTCACCCCCATACCGTCATAGGCCTCCTAGCCGCTTTCATCGCCGGGGCAGGGTGCGCTGCCTGGGAGCGCCGCTCGGCCGCGTCAGCTAAGCCCGAGGATGCCGCCACGGAGGATCTGCGCACCCGCCACCGCGCATGGCGCCGCTGCATAGATATGTACCGCGATTCTTCACTCTCGACGCTTAGCTGCGGCGACGAGCCTGTGCCGTCTCGCACCAATGACTGAAGCAGAACGAGATCATTTGATTCAATCCTGGATCGCTTATCACAAAGCGGAAAAGGGATCGCGACAGTATGAGGAACATGCTTGGGCCTTTGGAAAGTTATACGACCTGATTCAGGACGATCCGGAATCTAGCTGGGCAATCATTTTGGAAATTCTCAGACGAGAACAGCACCCCAGAGTGCTGGAGGGTCTAGCTGCTGGCCCTCTAGAAGACGTGCTAAGTACACGTGGTCCTAAATTGATTGATCGGGTCGAGAACAGGCGAGGACAAATCCCCGCTTTAAAAATCTTCTCGGTGGGGTATGGAAGCATACAATGTCGGATGAAATTTGGAAACGTGTACAAGGCGTCTCTGGGCCAAAGTGGTAGAGAGGTGCGTAGGGGGAAACCACTAGCTCAATGCGGGTATAGCTCAATGGTAGAGTGTCAGCCTTCCAAGCTGATGACGCGGGTTCGATTCCCGCTACCCGCTTTTGCTTTTCCGTTCGCGGGAATCGAAGAGGCGCCGCGCGACGAATAAGGAGCGCGAGTTTGGCGCCGGGCGCGAGAGGGTGAGCGCCCTAGGCGAGCGAGAATGACGGGCGGCCGACCGGAGCGCGCCGCAGCGCGCGCAGGCGCCGATTCCCGCTACCCGCTCCACCTGCGGCAAAATATATTTCTGATCACAAAAGAGTTGACAAATCAGAAACTTATGACAAAATTGTTGTTTATTCCACGCGGTTGGGGGGCACATCGCGCGGGCAGGGGGCTTGCATCACAGAATGGCTTTGCAGCATCATGCCAGTAGCTGTGCGTTAGTCCCACCACGTTAACCGGTTGTTGCCGTGTCTCTGCCAGGTGTATCCAAGAGTTTCGCTGGAGTAGCTCAGTGGTAGAGCACGTCCTTGGTAAGGACGGGGTCACGGGTTCAATCCCCGTCTCCAGCTCCAGTGACTATGACGCTCGTCGGATCGTCTTCATCTATTAACGCAGAGGAGGACTGATGGCCAAGGCCAAGTTTGAGCGCA
>JAGVGS010000018.1 GCA_020057015.1 Candidatus Omnitrophota bacterium
CTGCACCGGGATGCCCAGGATATCGGCCTGAAACTGCATGAGCCAGTCATTGCGCGCCGCCCCCCCGTCCACCCGCAGCGCGCGCAGCCGCAACCCGCTGTCTTGCTGCATGGCCTCCACCACGTCGCGCGTTTGGTACGCCAGTGATTCCAGGGTGGCCCGCACCACCACCGCGGCATTGGAGCCGCGCGTCAAGCCCACCACCCCACCCCGGGCGGCCATGTCCCAGTACGGGGCGCCCAGACCTGCAAAGGCGGGCACCACGTAGACGCCGCCGGTGTCGCGCACCGAGGCCGCGATCGCCGCGGTCTCCTGAGCCGAACGCACGAGGCGCAGCTCATCGCGCAGCCACTGAATCGCCGCCCCGGCGATAAAGACGCTGCCTTCCAGCGCGTACACCGGTGCGGCGTGGCCGCCATACGTCAGCGTGGTGATGAGCCCATGCCGGCTGGGCACAAAGCGTTGGCCGGTATTGAGCAGCAAGAAACAGCCGGTGCCGTACGTGTTTTTTGCCGTCCCAGGAGCGAGACAGCCATGCCCCACCATCGCGGCTTGCTGATCGCCCGCCACCCCGGTGATCGGGATGCCATCGGGCAGAAACCCCAGCCCCCGCGTGTACCCGAAGAGGCCGGCGCTGGGCTTCACCTCAGGCAGCACCGCGGCCGGCACGCGGAAGAGATGGAGCAGACGCGGATCCCATTGCCGCGTGCGGATATTGTAGAGCAGCGTGCGGGACGCGTTGGTAGGGTCGGTCACATGCGCCTGGCCGCCGGTGAGCCACCACATGAGCCAGGTATCGACCGTGCCAAAGGCCAGTGCGCCGCGGGCCGCCAGACGGCGTGCTCCGCGGACATGCTCGAGCAGCCATTGCGCTTTGGTGCCGGAAAAATACGCATCCAGCACGAGCCCGGTGGCACGGCGCACCCGCGATTCAAGGCCCCGACGCTTGAGCGCTTCACACAGCGAGGCAGTGCGTCGGCATTGCCAGACGATGGCTGGCGCGATGGCCCGGCCGGTAGCGCGGTGCCATAACAGGGTGGTTTCGCGCTGGTTGGTGAGTCCAATGGCGGCGATGCGGCGGGGGGCAATGCGGCCCGCGGTGAGGGCCTGGCGAATCACCGCGCGCGTGAGGCGGGTGTAGTCGGTGGGATTGTGCTCGACCCAGCCGGGGTGGGGATAATGCTGGGGCAATTCCGCGTAGGCCGTTGCCACGACCCGGGCTTGCCGGTTGAAGATCAGCGCCGTGGTGCCGGTCGTCCCCTGGTCAATGGCGAGGAGCATACCTCCAGTATACCAGCGGGCGCCCGGGGGGCTATGGCTTCTGCAGCGAATCCGCCAAGTGGTTGATGGCTTCCGCCACCTCGATAAGGGCGTCGCCCTTGCGCAGCGTGATGCGGGTGCCCAGATGCCCGCGGGCCATGCGCTCGAGCACCGCGCAGATACGCACCATGGGCCCGGCGACCTTGTGCGTCAGCCAGATGCCCATGCAGATAATCGGGGGGGCGAGCAGCAGCAGCTCGAGGGCCAAGATCAGGCCGGCCGTGGTGAACAGCGAGACATAGGCCGGGTCTTGCAGCAGGTTAAACGTATAGAGCGTCAGCCACAGCGCGCCGTACATGCCGGCCAGCGTCACGATGACCAGCACGACATAACAGGCCAGCAGCAGACCCACAAACCGAAACTGCAGCCGTCGATTGACCACCCAATGCCGCCGCCGGTAAGACGGCCGCGCGCCCGCTAATGTCATGTCTCCTCCCTCTTGGGTACTGACTTATCATGATTGGCCGCTCAATGCAATCGCAATCCGGTATAATGCCTCTTCGCTGATGCCCGTAGGCTCGTACGCCGCGTTCTTGAAAGTCGCCCAGCAAGCCGCGCTGGCCGCCGGCGCGCTGCAGGTGAAGCACCTGCGCCGGCCGCGCGCCTTTGCCACCAAGCGCAGCGCCATTGATCTGGTCACCCAGGTCGACAAAGCCTGCGAGCGGCTCATCGAGCGTACCGTGCGCCGCGCCTATCCGGACTTTGATTTCCTCGGCGAAGAGCGCGGCCAGCGCACCGCCGCCTCGCCGTACCGCTGGATCGTGGATCCCATCGACGGCACCAACAACTTCGTGCACGGGTTTCCCTTCTTCGGCGTCTCCATCGGCCTCGAGCATCAGGGCCGCATCGTCGTGGGCGTAATTTTTGATGCCACGCGCCAGGAGCTCTTCACGGCCACGCGCGGCGGCGGGGCGTATCTAAACGGCGAGCGCCTGCACGTCTCGCCCACCCGGCGCTTGGCGCATAGCCTGCTCTCGACCGGATTTTCCACCGCGTTCCTGAAACAGGATGAGCCGTTTTTAGGATGGTTCAAGGCGCTGCAGCGCGGCTCCCATGGCATCCGCCGCATGGGCTCCACGGTACTGAGCCTGGCGGCCGTCGCGGCCGGGCGTCTCGAAGGCTTCTATGAGCGCGATCTCTGGCCCTGGGACATCGCCGCGGGCCTCCTGCTGGTCACCGAGGCCGGCGGATGCGTGAGCAACCTGGAAGGCCGGCCGGTCGTGCTCACGGAAGGCTGCCTGGTGGCCACCAACGGCCACATCCACCGCGCCCTCCTGCGCACCCTCTCCCACCGCAGCTCGAAGTAAGCCCTCCGTTGCGCCATCAGGCGCATGCTCGATGATACCCGCTAGAGTTTCCCTGCTGGCCCGGCTGTTTTCCCGTGCCGAACGCGACGTTGAAATTGCGAGCGGGCACGGTGTCGCGATGAGAACTCTGGTGCGACGAGCGAGCAATTGAAAGAGCGGCGCAGCCGCGCTGGGGCTGCGCCGCGTTCGCGGGAGGCAGCGGGAAAGCAGCTAGGCCTCGAGGAGGCGACGGCGCGCGGCCACGGATTCCGAGCCAAGTGAGGAAGAGCGCGCCTGAGCGAGAGCACGGCGGCCACGGCGGGGCCGACGACGCGGTCGGCGAGCAAGCGACCGGCTGCCAGCTCCTGAGACGCTATTGAACCCGCTCGAGCAGGACGAGCGTTTCGACGTGCGGCGTGTGGGGAAACATGTCGAAGGCCTCTGCCTGCGTCACGCGATAGCGCGGAAAGCTGCCGGTCAGCACGCGCAAATCCCGCGCCAGCGACTCGGGCTGGCACGAGAGGTAGGCGATGCGGGCGGGGCGCGCCGCCAGCACCGCAGAGAGCGCTTGCAGGTGCATCCCGGCGCGCGGCGGATCCAGCACCACGACATCGGGCCGGT
>JAGVGS010000072.1 GCA_020057015.1 Candidatus Omnitrophota bacterium
CGGCCGGGGGAGCCCTGCTGTGCGCAGCGCAGGCCCCCTTCGCGGTGTGGGCCATGATCGGCCTCTACCTGTGTATTAACGTGTGGTATACGCTGTATCTCAAGCGCAAAGTGATCGCCGATGTGCTGGCCATCGCCGTGGGCTATGTGCTGCGCGTCTTGATCGGCGGCGCGGTGATCGGGGTGGCGGTGACGCACTGGCTGGTGCTCTGCACCTTCCTGCTGGCCACGTTCCTCGGCTTCAGCAAGCGGCGGCATGAGCTGGCCCTCTTAGGTGCCGACGCGCACCATCACCGCCCGGTGCTCTCGCTGTACTCCGAGCAGTTCCTGGATCAGGCCTCGCTGCTGGCGCTGGCCATGACCATGACGTGCTACCTGCTCTACACGATCGCCCCCGACACCATCGCGCGCTTCGGCACCAATGCGCTCGTCTACAGTGGGCTGATCGTGATCTTTGCGCTGTTCCGCTACCTCTTTCTGATCCATGTGAAGCGGATGGGCAGCCCGGTGGAAGTGCTGTATGGCGACCGGCAGATCGTGCTGGCCATCATCTCGTGGGTGCTCTACGTGATCCTGGTCGTCTACACACTGCCCGCGCTCCAAGGGCAGGGGCTGCGATGAGCCTCTGGCGCCGCGTGGCCATCGCCGTCGCCAGCGCCGGCGGCGTGGGATTTTTTCCTTACGCCTCAGGCACCGTGGGCTCAGCCGTGGCCGTGGCAGCGGCCTGGTGGGCGCCGGAGGCACTCTCGACGCAGGGGCTGGCGGTGGTCCTCGTCACGGTGCTGGGTTTGTGGGCGTCTCAGCTTGCGGTGCAGGGTGCCACCGATCAGGACCCGTCCTTCGTGGTCATCGATGAAGTGGCTGGCATGTGGCTGGCCTGCCTGGCGCTGCCCAAGGTGCCGTGGCTCTATCTCGCGGCGTTTCTGCTCTTTCGCTTGTTTGATATCGGTAAGTGGTTTCCGATGAAACAGCTCGAGCAACTGCCGGGGGGCGTAGGCATCATGGCCGATGATCTGGCCGCCGGGGCGCTGGCGTGGATGGTGTTGAGCCTATGGCGCTGAAGCGACCCACTCCGTTGGATCAGCTGCGCCGCAAGCGCGCGGCATCCGCTGCTGCGGCCACGGCCCGCGATGACGCGCCGCTGTCGCGCCGCGTCCTGGGCATGATGCTGCTCGTGGTGGCAGCGTTGGGCTACATCATTACCAGCGAATCCGAGATCCCCCGCGCGGTGCTGATCTCGGCCGGGGCGCTGGGCCTGCTGGGGTTGTTCCTCGTGGGCCTGGGCCGGCCCGAGATCCCCTTGTACCTGATGGTGGCCTATCTGCCGTTTTCCAAGCAGCTCGCCGGTGACTTCGGCGGCTTCATGACGGCCTTCAACCTGACGAACCTACTGCTTATCATCATCCTCTTCGGCTGGCTCAGCGGCACCTCGACCGGCCAGCAGCCGGCCTTCGAAGGCCACGCGATGCACTTGCCGGTTTTTCTCATCATGCTCTGGGGGTTTGCCTCGATGTGGGCCACGGTCGGGCGCATCGGGATGTGGTACTTCGGTCACACGTTGCCTGAGTTCAAGCGCTGGCTGGATCCGATCATCATCTATTTTTTCTTCTTCCATCTGATTCAGAACAAGCAGCGGTGGAAGAACATCGTGGTCATCATGATGCTCTCGGTGGTGATGGTCGCCCTGATGGCCATCTGGGAGTACCTGGATGTCTCCAACGCCGGCAGCCTCGAGGGCGCACGCGTCTATGGCATCGCGGATAACCCCAACTCGCTGGGCGCCTTCTTCGTCTATTACATGTTCCTCTTCGCCGCCTTTTGGCTGCAGCGGCTGGGCGAGTGGCGGCGCTGGCTGCTGCTGGGGCCCTTGCTGCTGTGCTTTCGCGGCATCATGGTGACGTTCTCCCGTGGGGCGTATCTGGCCTTCGCGCTGGGCTCCCTGGCGCTGGCGTTTCTGCGCAGCAAGGTGCTGTTTTTCTTCGCCTGCGGGGCGCTGGCCTTTACCCTCACGAATCCCTGGATCTTGCCCGAGGGGATCCGCTACCGCCTGATGGAATCCACCTTCAAGAACCGCAATGTAGAGCTCCTGGACGCCTACAGCGGGCCGGGGCTCGAGCAGCGCATGGATACGAGTGCGGCGGTGCGCTTTGTCATTTGGGACGGGGCCAAGCGCATGATCGCCGAGTATCCGATCTTCGGCATCGGGCTGAACAACTTCCAGAACGTCATCCTGCGCTATGTCGATCTGGATCGTGCGTACGATGCGCACAACGCCTATCTGCTGGCAGCCTCGGAGCAGGGCCTGCCGATGCTGGTGTTCTTTATCCTGCTCCTGTTGATGGTGGGTTGGACCGCCTACCGCGTGTACGTCCGCACGGACGATGCGTTTATCAAGGCCACCGCCCTGGCGGTGTTTGCCGGGGTGGCGGGGCTATCGCTGGCCAATATGTTCGGCTCGCGCATGAACTCGATGGAAGTGAGCGGCTATTTTTGGATGTACGCGGCCTTGATGGCGCGCGCCGATGTCTGGATCACGGCCGAGGAGCGTACCACGGCGCTGCGCGAACGGGACACCCGGCGGCAGGCGCTCAAGCGCAAGATGCACACGCGGTTTCCGCAACGGGGTCGCTGATGGATCAGCCGATCAGCCAGGGCGGGTGGGTGCAGACCATGGGGGCTGTTGAGCCGGCCTTGCGCAGACGCCGCTTGCTGCCGCATCCCTGGCTTTGGGATTACTTGGCTGGCCAGGGCCGTGCGGTGCTGGCCCGCCGGCAGGTGAAGGGCCCGGTGCATGTGATGTTCCTCTTTGTGGACCACTACGAGCCGCAGGACGACGCCACGGTCGAGGCGTGGGTCAAGGGCTGGCCGGCGCTGGCCGGCCGTCACCGTGATGCCGAGGGCCGGCCGCCGCAATATGGCTGGTTTTGGTTCTTTCCCGGAGCCACACCGGCCACCGAAGCACGCTATCTGGAGCAGCTGGGCCACCTGGCCTTCGGCGGCTGGGGCGAGGTGGAGTTGCACCTGCACCATCAAGACGATACGGCGCAGACGCTCACCGCCAACCTGCAGCGGCGGCTCCGGCTGTCCAACGCCTACGGCGCGATGCTCACGGCCGAAGCTGAGCCGCGCGTGCGCTATGGCTTCATCCACGGCATGTGGGCGCTGGATAATTCCCGCCTCGGGGCGTTTTGCGGCGTGAACAACGAGCTGCAGGTGCTGCGGCAGACCGGCTGCTATGCCGATTACACGATGGCGGCCTGGGGGCCGATGCAATCGCGCTGGGTGAACCGCCTCTACATGGCCGTTGATGACCCGCGCCGCCCCAAATCCTATGACACCGGGCGTCCGCTGCGCGCCGGTGAGCCGGCGATCGGGGATCTCTTGATGATGCAAGGGCCCACAGTGCTGCATGTCGAGCAAGCCTGGCAGCGCCGGCGCGCTCTCTACGATCACGCCGACATCACCCAGGTCGAGCTGCCCACGCCGCAACGGCTGGATCGCTGGGTGCAGCAGCATATCCACGTCGCGGGCCGGCCGGAATGGATCTTCGTCAAAGTCTATACGCACGGCGCGGTGCCACGAGATCTCCCCATCCTGCTGGGACCGGAAACCGACGCGCTGTTCACCGACTTAGAGCAGCGCTACAACGACGGCCAGCGCTACGTGCTGCATTACGTGACCGCGCGCGAGGCCGCTAACATCATCCAGGCCGCGGTGGATGGGAAAGCCGGCGACCCAGGGCAATTCCGAGACTACCGCGTGCCGGCCCCGGTCAACCGCTTCGTCCACAGCGCGCGTGCGCTGCACGTGCGCGCGTGCGTCCCCGGCCGCGTGCTCGATGTGGAGGCGCAGGAAGCCGGCGCGCAGCGCGTGCGCCTGCAGGGCTTTGCGGTGCGCGAGATCACCGGGGATTTTACGACCCTGCGTCTGGAGCAAGCCAAAGCCCCTGGCCGCTGGCAGCTCACCGGGCAGGGTGCCGTGACCGTCACGCTGCAGGCGGGCGCTTTGCAACGGGTGTCACTGAACGCGCAACCGCAGGACGTGGTCCTTGCCTGATGCCATGACCGGCCCGCACTTGGCGATCCTCACCAGCCAGTTTCCTGAGCTGCACGAGACCTTTATCTTGCGCGAGTTTCTCGAGCTGCAGCGCCGGGGCTATGTGTTATCGATTTTCTCGCTCAAGCCCTGCCGTGATGCCATCATCCACCCGGAAGCGCGCAGCCTCATGGCGCAGACGGTGTATGCGCCCTTTTTCTGGTCCTGGCGCCTCGTCGCGGCCTTTGGCTATTGGGCGCTGCGTCGGCCGGTGCGATTGGAGACCACCTTCTGGCGCATGGTGTGGGCCCACCGCGCGGCCCCGGGCCAGCTCTTCAAGCTGCTCATCCTGTGGCCGAAGCTGTTGTTGTTTGCGCGGCTCATGCAACAGCGGGGGCTGCGACATCTCCATGCGCACTGGGCCACGGTGCCGGCGAGTGCCGCCATGGTGATCGCCCGGCTCATCGATGCCGACTGGAGCCTCACGGCGCATGCGTGGGATATCTTCGTCAAGAACCCGACGCTGCCGGCGAAGCTGCGCTCGGCGCGGTTTGTGTTGACCTGCACCGAATACAATCGCCGGCACCTCGCGGCCCTCGCGCCGGAAGCCGCCTCTCGTATCTTGCTCGCCTATCACGGCGTGAACATCGGTGACAAAATCAGTGACAGTCACCAATTATCCGAAATTCGTGACTGTCACCAATTTTCTGGTGCGCCGCTGCTGCTCTCGGTCGGCCGGCTCGTGGAGACGAAAGGTTTTCCCACGCTGTTAGCTGCTTGCGCCAAGCTGCAGCAGGCTGGCGCGCCCTTCCGCGTGGTCATTGTGGGGGAGGGCCCGCTGCGGCCGGTGTTGGCGCGCCAGATCAAGCGCTTCGGGCTGCAGGAGGCGGTGACGCTGGCCGGGGCGCTGCCGAGGCAGCAGGTGCAGGCGCTCTACGCGCAGGCCGCGGTCTTCGCGCTGCCCAGCGAAATCGCGAACAACGGCGATCGCGACGGGATCCCGAATGTGATCTTTGAAGCGATGGCCGCCGGCCTGCCGGTGGTGTCGACGACGATCTCCGGGATTCCTGAAGCTGTGCAGCACGAGCGCACGGGGTTGTTGGTGCCGCCGGCCGATGCGGCAGCCCTGGCGAGCGCGCTGCACGTCTTGCTGCAGGACCCCGCTCGTGCCCGGCAGTTAGGGGCCGCAGGGCGCGCGCGGGTGGCGAGTGCCTTTGATGAAACGCAACACATGGCCCGCCTCGATGAGATTATGCGTGCGCACTTGCGCGCAGGGGGGCGCACGCAAGTCTTGTATGCGATTTGGTCGCTGGCCGTGGGCGGGGCAGAGCGCGTCGTCGCACTGCTGGCCAGCC
>JAGVGS010000188.1 GCA_020057015.1 Candidatus Omnitrophota bacterium
ATGGTGTTCACCACGAAGGAGGTCATGAGCGGCATCTGCTTAAGACTCTCGGCCAGTGACCCGCCCTGGCGAATGAGGTCCGGCAGCTGCTCCAGCTGCCCGCGCAGCAGCGCGTGCCGCACCACGGGGATCGCCACATCGGCCGCTTGCAGCACCGAGACCCCGTGATTGAGCAGCAGCCCAAACGCGCTGCAGAAGCGCGCCAGCTGCAGCTGCCGCACCAGGGTCCCCAGCAACGGGATCTTCAACACCAGCCGATCCGCGGCCGCATGGACGCTCGCGCCGCCTTTGACCCAGACGAGCCCGCCGGCGCACACCAGCCCTGCCACGGCGAGCCAAAAGCCCCAGGACGACATCAACTCCACGGTGCGCAACAACAGGCGCGTGGGCAGCGGCAACCGATCAAACCGCTGAAAGAGCGTAAAGAGGCGCGGCAGCACATACGTCATCAGGAAGACCACGGTGCCCAGACCCACCATCCCCACGAACGCCGGGTAGACCACCGCGCCCTGGATCTTGCTGCGCATCGCCTCATCCTGGTCAGCTTTCTGGGCCAGGCGGTCCAGCACCACGTCGAGCATGCCGCCGATCTCCCCCGCGCGCACGAGGCTTAAGGTGAGCGGCGAAAATACCTGCGGGTGCTGGCTGAAGGCCTCCGAGAGATTCTGGCCTTGCTGAATATCCTTGGCCACCTGCCCGATGATCCGGCGAAGCCCGACATCGCTGGTCTGCTCAGCCAAAATGCTTAACGACCGCAGCACCGGCACCTGGGAGCGCACGAGGCTGGCCAGCTGGCGGATGCACGCGTTGAAATGCCGCGCCGCGATGCGGGGCTTTCGCGTCGCGGGCGCCACCACTTTCACTGCAGCACTCGCCGCCGCGTGGGCGTGACCATCAGCCTCTACGAGGCGTACGGGGACATAGCCCCGCGCCTGGAGATGATTGAAGGCCTCGGCGCGATCCGCCGCCTCGAGGGTGCCTTGGATCACGTCCTTGGGGCCACGCTTGGCGGTGTACTGAAACGTGGGCATCAGGTGTCGTCCTGGGTCACGCGCAGGACTTCATCCAAGGTAGTGAGGCCCTGCCGCACCTTTTCCCAGCCATCTTCCCGCATGGTGCGCATCCCGAGCTCCACCACCTTCTGGCGGATGGCATCGGCCGAGGCGCGCTTCAGCAGCAGCTCCTTGATCTCCTGCGTCACGAGGAAAAATTCATAGATCGCGCTGCGCCCCAAGTACCCGGACTGATGGCAGGCCGCACAGCCTTTGGCCTGGTAGGCCATCTCGCCCTGGCCGCCTGGGCCCGGGGCGGCCTGTTTGCACTTCGTGCACAGCGAGCGCACCAGCCGCTGGCCGATCACGCATTCCACCGAGGAGGCGATCAAATAGGGGTCCAGCCCCATTTCCATCAACCGGGTCACGGCGCTGGCCGCGTCATTCGTGTGCACGGTCGAGAACACGAGGTGCCCGGTGAGCGCGATGCGCACCGCCAGCTCCGCGGTTTCCACGTCGCGGATTTCCCCGACCATCATCACATCCGGGTCGTGGCGCAGCATGCTGCGCAGCCCCTGGGCGAAGGTGAGCCCGATGTTCGGCTGCACCTGCACCTGGGTGACGTTCTCCATCTCATACTCGATGGGGTCCTCGATGGTGATGATCTTGCGCTCGCTGGTGTCGATCGTATTCAGGCACGCGTAGAGCGTGGTGCTCTTGCCGCTGCCCGTCGGCCCGGTGATGAGGATCATGCCGTGGGGCTTCTTCAGGATGCGGCCCAGCAGTTGCACGTCCTCCTCGCGGAACCCGAGGTCCCGCAGGCTCAGCAGCCGCTTGTTGGGCAGGATGCGCACCACGATGCTCTCACCCGCCGGCGTGGGCAGCACCGAGACGCGCAGATCGAGCTTGTCTTCGCCGATCTTGACGCTGGCCCGGCCATCCTGCGGTAGCCGCCGCTCCACGATGTTCAGGTTCGAGAGCACTTTGACGCGTGAAACAATGGCCGGATAGAGCTGCTTCATCACCGAGGAGACTTCCATGTTGTGCAGCATGCCATCCACCCGGTAGCGCAGGTGCAGCGTGCCGCGATGCGGCTCTAAGTGGATATCGGTCGCCCCGCGCGCATGCGCCTCCAGGATCAGCTGGTTGACCAGCCTGATCACCGAGGCATCGCCGGCCATTTGCTCGAGGTCCTCGAGCCCGTCCTCGGCCTTGGACAGAGCCCCTTTCGCCGCGGGCTTCGCCCCTCTCGATGGGGCCGGCATGTCCGCGCCCAGCCCGTAATGCGCCTTGAGCGCCTCCTGGATGTCGGCCTCGGTCGCGAGCAGCGCCTCCACCACCAGCCGGCCCTGGAGCACCAGGCGCACTTCATCCAGCGCCCGCACATCCTGCGGGTTCGCGATCGCCACGACCAGCGTCGTCTTGGTCACCCGCACCGGAATCAAGGTGCAGTGGTACGCGACTTTCGCCGGCACCAGGGCCAGCGCATCCGGCTCCAGGGTCATCTCGCGCAGCCGCACCGCAGGCATCCGATAATGCTCGGAGAGCACTTCCAGCAGGCGCTCCGCGGTCACCCAGCCGCGGCGCACCGCGAGGGTCCCCAGCGAGGTGCCATCGGCTGGCGGCTGCTGCAGCAGCTCGCCCAACTGCGCGTCGGTGAGCAATTGCTTCTCCAGAAACAGCTGGCCGAGCTTTCCCGGTTTCGTCATCGCGCACTCCGGCGCGCGGCCAGGGCCGCGGCAAAATCCTCTTCCGAGACCAGCACCGCCTCCACCGTGCGGCCGCCGGCTTCTTCCTGCACTTGGCTCACCCCCCACATGTCGAGGGGATTCACGACCGCCACGGTCACGCGGTGGCGGTCCATCGCAATCGCCAAGCATTGATGCTCCGTGAGGGCCGTCGTGGAAAACTTCGCGGCCACGCTCCAGTCGATCGCCTGGAGATCCAACCGCATATACCGGATGCCCAGCTGCCGGGCGAGCACCGGCAGCAAGTCCTGGCGGCTCAGCCACCCTTTGCGCACCAGCAGCGTCCCCAGATACTCTTTGGTCTGCCGCTGCTCGACCAGTGCTGTTTCCAGCCGGGCCGGCGTGAGCAGGCCCTGTTCCACAAGGAGCTCTCCCAGCGGGCGGCTCATCGCGTCACCATGGCAAGGCGCCGATCATGTAGAACTCCTCCTCCGACTTGCCATCGACCCGGCCGCTGAGGATGCGCTCGCAGCCCTCGATGGTCTGCTGCACGGACACGTACTTGCCCGGGATGCCGGAGAACACCTCGGCGACGATGAAGGGCTGCGTCAGGAAGTTCTGCAGCTTGCGCGCGCGGTTGTAGAGCGTGCGGTCGGCTTGCGAGAGCTCATCCACGCCCACCACCGTGACGATGCGGCGCAGCTCCTCATACTTGTTGAACGTCTTGATCGCTTCCATGGCCACGGCGTAATGGTGGTCGCCCACGATGTCCGAGTCGAGATTACTCGAAGAAGACTGCAGCGGGTCGATGCAGGGATACAACCCCATCTGCACGCGCTCGCGGGAGAGCACCAGAATCGAATCGAGATACGTGAAGATCGTCACGACCGCGAGGTCCGTGAGATCATCGGCCGGCACGTACACCGCTTCGATGGCGGTGACCGACCCTTGCCCTTCCACCGAACGGATGCGCTCGTGGAAATTGCTCACTTCGGAGGCCAGCGTCGGCTGATAGCCGGTCTCCGAGGGCACGCGGCCCAGCAGCGTGGAGATCTCGGCCCCAGCCTGCACAAAACGGAAGATGTTGTCGCAAAAGAGCAGCACGTCCTTGTTTTGCCGCTGGATGTACTCGGCAAACGTCACCCCGGTAGAGGCCACGCCGAAGCGCGCCCCCGGCGGCTCGTTCATCTGGCCGTAGATCAGCATGCCCTTCGAGAGCAGATTGTGCTCCTTGATTTCGTGGTAGAGCTCGTTGCCTTCGCGGATGCGC
>JAGVGS010000076.1 GCA_020057015.1 Candidatus Omnitrophota bacterium
GCCGCACTGCCTGATTCCTGGTCAGCTTGGATGCAGACCTTGTAGGGGTGATGGCCAGCGGTGGCGATCCAGCGGGAGGTCCAAGAGAGTTTCTCGGACTTGCTGCCAGACTTCTCGACCGGGGTCATCTGCTCGCCGATGAGCTGCCCGCTGAGCGTGTCAGAGGCATCCATCAGCCACCGCACCGCGACGGGCTGAGCGTCGACATCGCCTTGGTTACGGACGCGGGCGATGAGGCGCACCGAACTGCCGACTTTGGGCCGAGCGGAGATGGTCTTCCAGGATTCGATGAAGAGATCTTGCTGCGGGACATTCGTTGCTGAGATCCGAAAGGCATAGACCCCGTGGTCAATGCGCTGGTCGTCGTCATAGGAGGCGAAGATGACGGTCTCATCCGCAACAGCCGGGGACGCCTGGGCTGATCCAACTCCGCGATTAGCCTCCCCACGATTTCCCGCATACGACCAGGCCACCTGCCCGGTGGCGGCGTTGATCGCATAGAACGTCCCGTCCTGAGGGGACAGATCATCGGTGCTGATGTAGAGATATCCATTCGCCACGGCCGGCGAAGCAGCCAGTGGGCCTTCATCACCGGCATCGGCTGGCCGGAACGTCCAGACGATGGGATTCGGGTTGCCTGCGAGCAGGGCATCGATCGCAATGCTGTGGAGTTGATACGCACTCGCGACGTAGACCCGCCCATTGGCCACCGCGGGGGCGCTGTAGTACCAGCCGTCTGACGGCAGCTCAAACGGGGACGCTAACAACCCCGCGCCGGTTGTGGCATCGAACACATGAATGCGGCTTGAGCCGTTGGCCAGGTCATCGGAGTGATGAAAAACCTTCCCCGCAGCGTAAACAGGGCTACTCGCACCCCAGTCCTGCGGGATGTCAACGCCCCACTGGTAGGACAGCGCATTCGGATCAGAGATGCTGTAGGCTTCCAGTCTTGAAGAAGCGAAGTCCGCCTTTTGAATCAGCACAAAGAGCTGTCCCTGACCGACGGCGGGCGACGCATAGAGACTTCCTGGCAGCGGCACCGACGCGATGACGGCTCCTGTCTGCGTATCCAGGGCGTAGAGCCGCGTCATACCTCCGTAGATGTACGGCGCGATGTACACGCGGTTCTGAATGATAACTGGAGAGGCGCGCATTGACCGACTTGCCTCGGAAGGGGCAACCTGACGCTCCCAAAGCAGGCTGCCGGTCGTGGCATCCAGCGCGTAGACCTTGCCATTGAACGCCGCTGCGAACACGCGCCCGTCAGCGACAGCCGGGGTACTCCAAATGCCTTCGTAGGTATCATCCCCCACTTTTCGCTTCCAGAGCTCCTGGCCGCTGGCGAGATCAAGACAGATGACTGCTGCCTCATAGGCCGCATCGGACGCATACTCCTGTCCAAATCGAAGGGTCGCGATATACACCCTGCCATTGGCAATGACAGGAGAGGCCTCGCTCTCGATGTTCGAGTCTGCCAAGCTCGGATCGCCACGCAGTGCACTCCACGCAATCGTCAGCGGGGGGGCCAAGATGGTTTCATCCGGTTGGTTGCCGCTTCGCGCGGTATTGCCGCGAAATGTCGGCCAGTCATGTTGGGCCGCCGCCCCCGTCGTGAGCGGACCGATCCACACGAGGAGTCCAACGGTAATGATATGTCCGAGGAACGCCTCACGCCTCATCGCTACTCCCTCTTATGGACGCCTCACGGGCTTACGCCCGTGGCACCATCAAAGACCCTTCGATGTAGGGCGAGACATCCCGCCCACCCGGCCAAGGAGGCATGACTGGCTGGGCCCACGGCCAAAGCCGTGGCCCGATGGCGTTGCGTCCTTACTTTTCAGTAAGTTTGCCTTTTCGGTGTTGTGAATTGTATGTCAGATACAACCATGCCTTATGGAGTCGATAGATAACAAGGGTGAAGGTATCCTGCAAAGAATTAGACGTGCCGGGAGGGTGAAACTAGAGCCTTGAAGGCTTCGGCGAGGACGAGCAGGGCCAAGCCCATCAAGATGAGGGCCACTACGGCCATGCCGTTGAACGTGCGCAAGCTTAACGTCAGCGACCAGAGTGTCATCACGAGCATGAACGCAGCCGGCAAGGCGCTGATGAGCCAAGGCTTCTTCGTGCGCTTCAGCCACACCGTGATGGTCAGCAGGGTGAGTGCGGCGAGCAGTTGATTCGACGTCCCAAAAAGCGTCCAAAACACCTTCCAGGCCGGCACAATGTTGCCGGCCGCGTCTTTCATCACCCAGCTCATGCTAATAGCCGGCAGCGCTAGCGTGAGGAGTGTGGCCGCCACCCCGCCCCAGCGCCCTTTCCAGCCGGTGAGCTCCTGCAGCACGTAGCGCGCCAGGCGCGTGGCCACATCCAGCGTGTCGTAAATGAAGGTGGCAAACGCCAGCAGCGCGAACGAGCGCGCAAAATCAGGGCTCACTCCTAAGCGCTCCACAAAGTGGCTGATGCCATTGGCATAGATGCGATCGGGCGATTGCAAGGTGGCCGGATCAGTGGGGGCCAGCAGCATCACCGTGGCCAGCGCCAGCACTGCCACGACGCCTTCCAGCAGCATGCCGCCGTAGCCCACGATGCGGCAGTCCGATTCCTTCGCGATCTGCTTGGAGGTCGTGCCGGAGCTGACAATGCCATGAAAGCCAGAGCACGCCCCGCAGGCCACCGTCACAAAAAGCATAGGGAAGAGCGGTAGCCCCCTTTCGCTCGTCCACCCAAGGAACGCCGGGTACTGCACCGTGTCGCCGCCTAGGAGCAGTCCGATGAGGCCGGCCCCTAACGTCACATACAAGAAGTAGCCGCCCAAATAACCACGCGGCTGCAAGAGGATCCACATCGGCGCGATAGAGGCGATGAAACAGTAGACCAGGATAATACCGTTCCACAACAGTTGCGGGCGGACGCCTCCCAGTGCCGGCAAGACCATGGGCACGTATTGCGCGCCCCAAATGGCGAGGCCCACGAGCGGTAGGAACATCGCCGTGGCCCAACCCAGCGGCATATGCAGTCGGTAGAGACAGAAGCCCATGGCGATTGCCAGCACCAAGTACAGACTCGAAGAGGTGGCCACCGCGCCGCCGTAGGTGGGCTCCACAAAGGAGCTGCTGGTCAGATCAGCAAACGCCAGGATCACGTAAATAAGCGAGAGCCACACAAACGCTAGAAACAGCAGGTACGCGCGGCGGCTTAAGTGCTCGTGCACGAGTTCCACGATGGACTGGCCCTCGTGCCGCACCGAGCTGACTAGGCTGGAAAAGTCGTGCACCGCGCCCAAAAAAATCGCGCCGATGACAATCCACAGCAGGGCCGGCAGCCAGCCGAACCAGAGACCCGCCAGGATCGGGCCCACGATTGGCCCGGCCGCCGCGATGGCGGAGAAGTGCTGGCCCAAGAGCAGCGGGGCCTTAGCCGGCACGAAGTCCACGCCATCGTTGATGCGCGTGGCTGGCGTCGTCCGCCCGGGGCTGAGATCGAACCAGCGCGCCAGCAGCCTGCCGTAGCCCAAATAGCCAAGCAGGAAGAGCCCGCAGGCGATGATGGCGATGGCAAAGAGGCTCATTTCACAGCCCAGCGCTGCGACCACCAGTACAGCGGGATGCCCAGCGCCATCCAGCCAAAGCCAAACGCCACGTCCTGTGGCGCCTCGAGACAGAGATTGGCGATGAAGCCGATCATGGTCAGGCAAAACACCCACGCGGTCCAGGGATAGCCCCAGGCGCGGTACGGCCGCAGGCGCTTGGGCTCGCGGCGGCGCAGCACCACCACGCCAGCGACGGCGAGCACATAGAACACCGTGATCGCCACCGTTGAATACGTGGCGATTTGGTCAAACGTTTTGGTGCACACCAGCACGATGACCACGGCTGCATTGGTCCAGAGGGCCAGCGCCGGGGTGCGGCGCACGGGATGCAGCGTGCCCAGCCGCGCAAAGAGCGGATGGTCCTGGCCCAGCGCGTACAGGATGCGCGCCCCGGTGAGGATGTAGCCATTGGCTGCCCCGAAGGCAGAGCAGGCGATCAAGCCTGCCATCAATAAGCTGCCCCAGGGGCCCACGGCGCCTTCCACCACGCGCGCAGCCACGAGCGGGGTTGTGGGCAGGGCGGTCATGGGCACGGCCAGTAGGTAAGCGGCACTGACGGCTGCGTACAGCAAGCCGGTAAGTACCAGACCCTGCAACATGGCCCGCGGCACGGTACGCGTGGGATTGTGCACCTCTTCGGCCACATACGCTGCTTCGGTCCAGCCGCCATAGGCAAAGAGCACGAACACGAGTGCCACCCCCATGGATTGCACGGTGCCTAACGTTACCGGCGGTAGGCTCCAGTCCGGGCGCAGCGCTGCCGGTGCCAGAAACAGGTGCAGGCCGGCGAGCACCACGATCGCCAGCGCCCCGATCTTGACGAGCGTAAAGAGATTCTGCACCAGCGTGCCC
>JAGVGS010000150.1 GCA_020057015.1 Candidatus Omnitrophota bacterium
ACGCGGCCCGGCTCGTCGAGGCCCTGCGGGCCGCCGAGCCCGCCCTCCAGTGTACCGCCCTCGGAGGGCCGGCCTTACAGCAGGCCGGCGTCACGCTGCTCGATGACCTCACCGCCACTGCGGCCATCGGGCCCTTCGACGCCTCGCGGCATTTTGGTCGGCTCCTGCACGCCAAGAAGCTTCTCGCCGCGCACCTGCAAGCCCATCGCCCGGATCTGGTCCTCCTCGTCGATTTCGGCGACTTCAACCTGCCGGTCATCGCGCCGCTCGTCAAACGCCTAGGGATCCCTGTCGCCTACTACATCAGCCCGCAGCTGTGGGCCTGGGGGCGCTTTCGCCTGCGCTATGTACGGCGCTACGTTGACCACATGATCGTTTTTTTCCCGTTCGAAGAGGCGTTCTATCGTGCCGCGGGCGTGCCGGTCACGTGGGTGGGGCACCCGCTCATGGAGCAGGCCCCGCCGGCGCGCACGAAAGAGGCGGCCGCACTTGCCTTCGGCCTGAACGCCTGGCGGCGCACAGTCGGGTTGCTGCCGGGCTCACGGGCGCATGAGCTGGAGCGCCACTTGCCCCTCATGCTGCAGATCGCCCGGCGCATCGCCTGGCGGATGCCTGGCGTGCAATTTCTCCTCCCGAAGGCCCCTGGGGTGGCCAGCGACTGGCTGCAGCGCCAGCTCGCACAAGCCGGCGTCGAGGTGGTGGTGGCCGAGGGGCCGATCGCCGATGCGCTGCAATGCATGGAAGCGGCGGTGGTGGCCTCCGGCACCGCCACACTCGAGACCGCATTGGCCGGCGTGCCCATGGCCGTGGTGTACCGCACGTCGTGGCCGACCTATGTGATCGCCTCGTTGGCCGTGAAGATTCCCGACATTGCGCTAGTCAATGTGGTCGCCGGCCGGCGTATTGTCCCGGAGTTTGTGCAGCATCGCGCGCATCCTCGGCGCGTGGGCGATGAAGTGGTGGCCCTGTTGCGGGATGAGCCGCGCCGCGAGGCGATGCAAGCCGCCCTGCGCGAAGTGCGGGCAACGCTCGGCAGCCCAGGCGCGGCACAACGCGCGGCGGCGGTGGTGCTCAGTGTTCTGAGGAAAAACTCCCCGGCGGCAGGATCGAACGCACGTCCTCAAGGCTCACGAAGCCCTTGAGAGGATTGTTGGTGCTGGGCGACTCCAGCACCAGGAACTCGCGCTCGCCGATGCGCAGCACATCGAGCACGCGCGCTCGCTTGATCGTCGAGGCCTGGTTGGCCCCGGTGTTGTAGACAATCTCGTAGTACACCGCTTCATCCACCCCGCTGATCGCCGCTGCGGCTCCTGAGCCGCCTAAGGCCGCCAGCCACACGGCCAGGGCCAACCGTCTTAGGCCACGTGGGTTAACTTTTCGCATCCAACCCTCCTTGCCCGGTCATCACCCACACGCGGCCGGGCGCGTTGCGGATCACATAATCCACCGTCGTGCTGAGCGGGGAGCGCCCTGGCGGGGCCGCGGGCCGAGGCCGCGAGGCCAGGATGATCAGGTCGAATGCGCCGGCGCGCGCGATATCGACGATCGTCTCCCCTGCGGTCCGGGACTGCTGCACCTGGGCCGCAATCGGCACCTCGTACTCGCGGCCGATCGCTTGCACCTGCTGGAGAATAGAGTCGGCCACCGCCAGTTTCTCAGGGAAAAACGTGTCCAGCGGCAGTGAGGGGGGGATTTCGATCACGTGCAGAGCAATCGCTTCCGCCCCATGGGTTTTCGCCAGGCGCGCGGCAGCCTGAATGGTTTCGCTCAGGTGCGCGCTGGTGATGGGCACCAGGATTTTCTTGAAGCGCACCGGATGAAAGTCCGGCATCTGCAGCCGCTCGATCTCCACGCGGCCGGCGGCAGGCAGCTTTTGCTGCCGACGGTACCAGAAATAGGACACCAGCCCCACCCCCATCCACAGAAAGCCGAGATTCCGCCCCGAGGGCTTGGTGAGGATCACGTCAATCCACACCGCCACCGTGCCCAGCAGCCCGATGATGGCCGTGATCGGCAGCGCCGTGCGTCCGAAATGCAGGTTGCCGCGGATGAAAAACGGCCGGCGCATATCGGGCTGGCGCGCCCGCAGGCCCAGCAGCGAAAGATGCGCCAGCGCAAAGGAGAGCATCGCACCAAAGTTGTAGAGATCGGCAATATGCGTCAAGTGCCTGGCCACGGCGACGATGGTGCCGGCAATCACGGTGAAGACGATCAGTGAGACATACGGCGTTTTATAGCGAGGGTGCAGCTTGTAGAACAGCCGCGGCAGGGTGAAATGCTCGCTCATGGCGAATGTCAGGCGCGAGGCCCCGATCAGGCCGGCGTTGGCGGCCACAAACAGGATCGTGGCCCCCAAGAGCCCGACCCACGGGGCGAGATATTGCCGCCCAAACGGAATGGAGGCCGCGATGCCGGCAATGGGGTCTTCGAGATAGTGGGTCGTCAGCTCCTGCGGGCTGAGCGCGCTGAGCGCAATCGACGAGATGCCGAAATAGAGCACGAGCAGGGTCACCATGGTCGCCATCATGGCACGCGGCACGGAGCGATGGGGCCGACGCGCCTCGCCGGCGAGCTGGGAGATCGACTCGATGCCGATATACGCCACCATAGCCATCCCGACCCCTTTCCAAAAACTGGGCCACGTGGGCGACCAGGGGGCATCGATGCCGATCTGCATGCCGATCCACAGCTGCTGCAGCTGGTGCAGAAACTGCGCGGGATGCAGGATGTGCATCAGGAAGATGAGGCCGAAGGTGATGATGGCCAGCTGAGTGGCGATGTCAAAGATGCACAAGAGCAGCGAAATGCGGGCGGATTCCTTGACGCCAAAGATATTGATGCCCAGTAAAATCGTGAGCATCAGCAGCGTGAAGGGCACGTTGCCGATGCTGCTGTTAAGCGCCGGAAAGAAGTTGCTGAGGTACGGCCCGATGGAAAAGGCGGAGATCGCGATCGTCACGATATAGTCGAGCAGCAGCGCCCAGCCGGCGATGAAGGACATGAGATCGTTGAAGGCGTGGCGCGCGAAGCTGCACGAGCCGCCGGATTCGGGCATGGCGGCGGAAAGCTCGGTATAGGTCAGCACCGTGCAGACGAAGACCACCCCGGCCATGGCCAGGGCCAAGGGGGTAGCGCCCATGGCGTACAGGGCGGTGACCCCCAGCGCGTAATAGATCGAAGAGCCCACGTCACCGTAGCCGATGGCGTAGAGCTGCGGCGCGTTGAGCACGCGGTGCAGGCTGCCCTTATCCACCACCGCCACGCGGCTGGAGGGCTGCTGGGAGAAATCAAAGGTTTGGCTGGCCATATGGTTTAATCGGGGACAGGCACCATTAATCTCGTGCTAGCAGGCACTAAACGCAAGATTAATGGTGCCTGTCCCCGTTTTTACCGCTCTTATTATAGCAGCGGCAGGTAGGTTTTCACTTCGTAGTCGGTCAGCGCGCGGCAGTAGCGATCGTATTCGATTTTCTTGTTCTCCAGGAACAACTGGTACACGTGCTCGCCCAGCGCCCGCCGCAGCAAGGCGCTGCCTTCGGCCAGCTCGATGGCCTTGCCCATCTGGCTGGGCAGTTGCGCGATGCCCCGCCGGGTGCGCTCGGCTGCGGCCATCGCAAACACGTTCTCTTCGGTAGCCGGCGGCAGCGGGTATTGTTTCTCGATCCCTTCCAGGCCGGCGGCCAGCAGCACGCTGAAGGCCAGGTACGGGTTGCACGCCGGGTCAGGCGAGCGCAGCTCGATGCGGGTGGAGCCCTCCTTGCCCGGCTTGTACATCGGGATGCGGATCAAGTCCGAGCGGTTATGCTGCGCCCAGGTTACGTACACCGGTGCTTCAAAGCCCGGCACCAGGCGCTTATAGGAATTGACCCATTGGTTGAGTACCAGCGTGATCTCCGGGGCGCGCTTCAAGAGCCCGGCCATGAAGTGCTTGGCGGTCTTGGACAGGTGCAGCTTGTCTTTGCTGTCGAAGAACGCGTTGCGCGCGCCTTGAAACAGCGAGGCGTTCACGTGCATGCCCGAGCCGTTGTGACCGGCCAGGGGCTTGGGCATGAAGGTGGCGTAGACGCCGTGCTTGAAGGCGATCTCCTTCACCACCAAGCGATAGGTCATCACGTTATCCGCCATCGTCAGCGCGTCGGTGTAGCGGAAATCGATCTCGTGCTGGGAGGGCGCGGCTTCATGGTGCGAGTATTCGATGCCGATCCCCATCTCCTCCATCGCGAGGATGATGTCGCGCCGCAGGTCTGAGGCCGCATCCAGCGGGGTGAGGTCGAAATAGCCGCCTGCATCGAGAGGCGTCGGGTCCTCGGCGCTCTTGAAGACGAAAAACTCCAGCTCCGGCCCCACGTAAAAGGTAAAGCCGAGCTTCGCGGCTTGGGCGAGATTGCGCTTCAAGACTTGTCGCGGATCGCCCTCAAAGAGCCGCCCGCCGGGGTAGGCCACGTCGCAGAACATGCGCGCCACCGCATTTTCCTTGGGCCGCCAGGGCAGCAGGCAGAAGGTGTTGGGGTCGGGCAGCGCGAGCATGTCGGACTCATCGATGCGCGCAAAGCCCTTGATGGCGGAGCCATCGAAGCCCATCCCCTCTTCGAGCGCTTGCTCGAGCTCGTCAATGGTGATGGCGAAGCTCTTGAGCATGCCGAGAATATCAGTGAACCAGAGGCGGATAAACCGCACGTCATGCTCCTTGGCCAGGCGCAGGACGTATTCTTTATCTTTTCGCAGCGGCCGCCGGGCGTGCTTGGGCATGGGGCTTCCCCTTGATGATCAGGCGCATGAACGCCTGGGCGACATGGTCGGACAATTGCTTCAGGCGCGGCAAGTGCTGGGGCACCTGCTGGCGGATCGTTGATGGATCGATGACCCCTTTGAGCGATGCGAGCTCCGCCTGATTGACTTGCAGCCAGGCGCGGATCATCGCCTCAGTGACTTCCACGTGAAATTGTAAACCGTACACATTGGGGCCATAACGAAAGGCCTGTTGCGCGCACAACGGAGCGCTCGCCAGCTGCACCGCCCCTTTGGGCAGCGTAAAGGTATCGCCGTGCCACTGAAAGACCGTCTCGGTCTGGCCGAAGACCGTCATCAGCGGATCGCCCTCAGCTCCAGGCTCGCGCATCAGCGGATACCAGCCGATTTCCTTCTGCTCGTTCTTCGAGACTCTGGCACCTAATGCCGTGGCCAGCAGCTGCGCACCTAAACAGACGCCGAGAATCGGCTTCTGCGCCTTGAGGGCCTGCTGCAACAGTGTGATCTCGCGCTTCAGATACGGGGATGTCGACAGTTCAGACGCGCTCTGTGGCCCGCCCATCACCACGAGGGCATCGCATGCTTCCACCGCCGCCGGCCAGGCAGCCTTGGCCTCGTAAGCCTTCAGCGTGCGGATGGCCGCACCAGCAGCCTTAAAGACCGGCGCGAAGGTCCCCAGCCGCTCATGCGGCACCTGCTCAATCACGAGGATGGTCGCCATGGGAGAAGCTGTATTCTACCCCAAAGAGGCCAAGCGGAGCGCGAATTCGCGCCCCGCCGGCTTGGCTCCTGCGCGTGCCATCTGTGCCCCCCTCTGCCTGGATCACCGGGTGGGCTTACCCGATGGCCACGCCCTTGGTTTCTCCGGTCCGAATGCGGACCACATCTGCCAAATCGAGCACGAAAATCTTGCCGTCGCCGATCTTGCCGGTGCGGCTACCCGCGATGATCGCGTCAATCGCCGGCTGCACGTACGCGGTGTTGACGGCAATCTCCAATTTCACCTTCTTCAGCAAGCCGCCGGTTTCTTTGTGGCTGCGGTACACCTCAGAGATGCCCTTTTGACGGCCGCGGCCCAGCACGCTGGAGACCGTGACGAGGTGGATGTCCTTCTCTTCAAGCTTCTCGAGCACGTCGTCGAGCCGATCCGGCTGAATCACGGCGATGATATATTTCATCGTAGCGCCCTCCTTAGTCCAACAGGGTGTAACCGGTTTCCCGGTGCTGTGTCAGGTCCAGCCCAATGCGCTCTTCGTCTTCCGAGGCGCGCAGCCCTGCCAGCACATCGACGATCTTCAGGAGCACCAGCGTCACCACGAGCGAATATGCGACCGTGATCAGCGTCGCCTTCAGCTGAATCAGGAATTGCCCTGGGTTGCCGTAGAACAGGCCATTGGCCCCGGCAGCGTTGACGCTCTTCGTCGCCCACAAGCCGGTGGCCAGCGCCCCCCAGATACCCCCGATGCCATGCACCCCGAAGGCATCCAGCGAGTCGTCATAGCCCAACCGGGGCTTCACCACCGTCACGAAGAAATAGCAGATGAGCGAAACCCCTGTGCCGATGGCGAGGGCACCCCCCACATCCACAAATCCCGAAGCCGGCGTAATCGCCACCAGGCCGGCCACCATGCCGGTGATCATGCCGAGTGTGGTCGCTTTGCCATGCACCATGCGATCCAGCAGGGCCCAGACTAACCCAGCCGTCGCCGCGGCGACATGCGTCACCACGATCGCGTTGGTCGCCAAGGCACCCGAGCCCAAGGCGCTGCCGCCGTTGAACCCGTACCAGCCAAACCACAAGAGACCAGCCCCGAGGGCTGCCAGCGGCAGGCTGTGCGGATGGGCCACCTGGTGCGGATAGCCCCGGCGCTTGCCGAGGACCAAGGCGGCGGCCAACGCCGCGATCCCGGCATTGATATGCACCACCGTGCCGCCGGCAAAGTCCAAAGCCCCCATGGTGCGCAGGAACCCGCCCACACCCCACACCCAGTGGCAGACCGGGTCATAGACTAAGGTCGACCACAACAAGGAAAAAAGACAAAACGCCGAAAACTTCATGCGCTCGGCAAAAGCGCCGCAGATCAAGCCTGGCGTGATGATCGCGAACATAAGCTGGAAGATCATGAACGCCTGGTGGGGCACGGTCGCCGCGTAGTCTGGATTAGGCGCTAACCCCACGCCTTTCAGCCCCAGCCAGCTGAGGCCGCCGATGAGGCCTTTGATGTCCGGGCCAAAAGCTAGGCTGTACCCGAAGAGCACCCACTGCAAGGTGATCAAGCACATCAACGCGAAGCACTGCATGATCACCGACAAGATGTTCTTGCGGCGCACCAACCCGCCGTAGAAGAACGCCAGCGCCGGCGTCATCAACAACACCAGCGCAGAGCTGGTGAGCAGCCATGCCGTGTCTCCGGTGTCCACCCCTGCGGGTGCCGCGTCAGCCGCCGCCGCTATCCCCACCCCCAGCAGCCACAGCCCTGCGGCTGCAACGCTCCGGGTCACATACCGACCCCAAAGAGCACTAGAACCGGTTTCATAAATCCCCGCAGCCGCGCTGGGCCGAGGTGCGAGCCCCGCGAGGCGCGAGGAGCGTGGCGTACTCGAAGACGAGTACGCGAGC
>JAGVGS010000049.1 GCA_020057015.1 Candidatus Omnitrophota bacterium
CCTGCTGCCTGACCGCATCAATCAGCTCCTGATAGGGGGCCGCCCCCTGGCTGCCGTGATAGGGATCGTGCTCAAGGGGCAGGCTGGCGAGGCGTGCCATATCCGGCAGCCCGAAGACCAGTAAGTGCTGATGCCAGCCTTTAATTTGTCCGCCGCGGCGATCAAACGGGTTGCGCCGCCAAAAATAAAACGGGGCCACTTCAACCCCTGGCAGTGCCAGCACCCCCGGCAGCGCGCGGGAGGCTTCGGCGATCTGCTGGACGTAGCGCGCCGGGCCCAGCGTCATCACTGAGGGCTGCTCAATCACGCGCTTAATGAGCCGCCAGGGGCCCACGCCGTATTCCCAGCGGCGCAGCGCGCTGTCGCCAAAGATCAGGGCATCCACCGCCCCGGCTTGCGCGGTGGCGAGAATCTCCGGGATCGTCTGCGTGCCGGTGCTCACGCTGGAGTGCACATGAAGTGCGGCGCGCAGCACTTGCTCCGCCGCGCTGGGCTCGATGGTGAGCGCCCAGACCAGCGCCACGACGGCCACGGTGCGGCGGGTCATCGTCGCGGGCGGTTCATTTGCCGCACATGGCGCCGGATCGTCCACTCGATAAAACGTAAGACCTGCAGCGCCATCACCAGCCCTAAGCCCAGCAGGGCCAGCAGCAGCAGCGCCCAGCGATCTTGGATCAACACGAACATAAAGGCGAAGAGCCCCAGGTAGGCGGTGGCCAAATACAGAAAGAGCACGACCTGACGCTGGCTGAGGCCCATGCGCAGCAGCCGGTGGTGGATGTGAAAGCGGTCCGCGCGAAACAACGAACGGTTGCCGCGCCAGCGCCGGATGATGGCCAAGGCCGTATCCACGATAGGCAGCGAGAGGGCGGTCAGCGGCATCAGCAGCGCCATCGCGGTGGCGGTCTTGTACTGCTTATCCACCAAGGCGGCCATGGCAAACACAAACCCGATGAATTGGCTGCCGCTGTCGCCGAGAAAGATGGACGCCGGATGAAAGTTATATCGCAGGAAGCCGAGGCACGCGCCAGCCAGCGCCGCGAGCACGCCCACCGCCGCTCCCGCATGCAGGTAACAGCCGGTCACCACCAGGAAGAGTGCGGCAATGGCCGCGATGCCGGCCGCCAGCCCATCCATGCCATCGATCAAATTGAGGGCGTTCATCATGCCGACCACCCAGCAGACGGTGAACAGATAGCTGAGCCACAGCGGGAACACCAACTGGCCGCCCAAGGGATTGGAGAGCACGTCGATCCGAGCCCCCAATAAAAATACGAGCGTGCCGATCGCGACTTGGCAGGCCAGCTTGACCCTCCCGCGCAGGTCCACCCAGTCATCCCAGACGCCGAACAGCACCATGACCAACCCCACGCTCATGAGCATCACAAATAAGCCCATCGAGGCAATATCCCGCTTCTCCAGGCCAATGGCCAGCGCGAGCACCCAAGCAAGATAGACCGCCACCCCGCCCATCCGGGCAATCGGTTGCGCATGAATCTTCCGCCGATTGGGGTGATCAACGATCCCCCAGCTAAGGGCCAACTCCCGCACCAACGGGGTCAAGAGAAACGAGACAACCAATCCGGTAAAGAACAGCACCAGCGGCGTCATGAAGAAGAGGCCTCCTCGCGCGGCCGGGCGCGCGCTTCAGGCCAGGCCGAGCCTGCCACTGGCGCCGCGGCAATCGCAAGCAATGTGAGGGGTGCCGCGAGGCATCGCCCGAGTTTCTGCTGCAACACCGCCTCGTAGAGCGCGATGATCTGTGCGGCCATGCGACCGGAGTCAAACCGGTCATCCAACCGCTGCTGCGCCGTGCGCCCTAGCTGCCGACGCAGCGCCTCATCCGCACAGAGCCGCTCCAGGGCTGCGGCCAACTCCTCGACGCTGCCGGGGCTGATGAGCAAGCCGTTCGCCCCGTCTTCAATGAGATCCGGAATCCCGCCCACCCGACTGCCGATGATGGGCTTACCTGCGGCCTGCGCCTCGAGGATGGCGCGCCCCAAGCCCTCAAACAGGCTGGGCAGCACCGCCACATCGAGCAGATGGGTCAGGGCCGGCACATCGGTACGAAAGCCGGCAAAGACCACCCGGTCGGCGAGCTGCAGCTCCTGGACCAGCGTGTTGAGCGGCTGGCGCAGCGGCCCATCGCCGATAATGAGCAGCCTGGCCTGCGGCCAGCGGGGGCTCATCTGCGCAAACGCGCGCAGGAGCAGCGCGTGGCCCTTGCCCTCCCAGAGCTTGGCCACCTCACCGATCACCAGCGCCTCAGGGCCGAAGCCAAAGCTGGCGCGCAACGCGCGCGTATCGAGGGGCGTGCGGTAAGCGCTCAGGTCAACCCCACTGTAAATCTTTGCGAAGCGCTCCACGCACCCGATGCGCTCCTGCACCGCCCAGTCCCAGAGCGGCTGCGAGATGAAAATGAGCCGGTCGCACCAGTGCGCCGCCAGCCGTTCGAGGGCCCGGTACAGGACGCGGCGCCAGCCGGCTTCAGCGTCATGGAACGCGAAGCCATGCACGGTGTGCACGATGACCGGCACGCCGGCCAGCCGCGCGGCCAGCCGGCCGACGATGCCGGCTTTCGAATTGTGCGTGTGCACCACGGTGTAGCGCTGCCGGCGGCAGAGCTGCCAGAGTTCGTGCAACGCCCGCAGATCATACCCAGGGTGGATTGCGCGTCGCAGCCAGCGCAGCGGGCGAATGGCGATATGCTCTGCGAGGGTCAGTTCCACGAGGCCGGAGGCTTGCTCATCTTTGCCGTCCGGCAATTCTTCCGGCGGCGCGCATGCAAATTCCACGCGCAGCCCGGCCCGGCGCTGACCCCTCATAGCCTCCAACGTGCTCAGGCCTGAGCCGCTGATGACCGGCAGCGTGTGCACGTGCAGCACGCGCACGCGCGCAGCCTCAGCGTAGACCTGCTCCACGCGCTGGGCCATGGCCGGCACGCTGAAGCGCTCGGCAAACACCCGCGCCTGCCGATACAGCACCTCGCCTTCCCCGATACGGTCTAACCGCTGCAGCGTCTTCAGGATGGTATAGGCAAGCGCTTCAGGCTGCGTGTCCTTGCACAAGAGCGTGACATCCAGCTGCTTCAGCAGCTCCTGCGTACCGCCTACCGGTGTGCCCACCGCCGGCGTGCCGCAGGCCAGGGCCTCCAGCGTGGCCAGGCCAAATCCTTCTAGCGCTTTTGAGGGCATGATGAACAAATCAGCGGCTTGGTAGTAGCCTGGCAGCGCGTCATCCTTGAGCGCGCCCACGAGCTGCACATGGGCGCTCATCTGGCGCTGCGTGATCAGGGCCTCCAGGCGCTCGCGCAGCGGGCCATCCCCGACGATGAGCAACAGCGCATCCGGACGCTGGGCCACCACCGCCGGCATGGCGCTGATGAGGGCTTCGAGATTCATGCGCGGCACCAGATTGCGCACGGTCAGTATGATCGCCCGGTCGGCAGGCAGCTGCAACTGCAAG
>JAGVGS010000178.1 GCA_020057015.1 Candidatus Omnitrophota bacterium
GCTGAGCCGCCGCGCCGGGCGCGCCGATGTGCTGGCCGCTGCGGCTCAGGTGCTGCTGGAATGGGTGATGCAGGAGTGCGCGCGCGAGGGCGTGGCGGCGGGGTCTCAGGATTTGCCGCTGCGCAGTCTGCAGGAGCCGCAGGATGCCTGCGCAGCGGCCTGCAGCAGCGGGGCTGCAGCACCCGGATGCGGCGATGGACCTGCGGCTTGATCCTTCGTTTCTCGAAGAAGCCGTATGGCTCATGCTGCGGCATCCGGCCGCACCCCCGGCACTGAGCCGATCATTCCAGGCCGAGCGAGAAGCCCTTTATGCCGCGGCGAGTCCTGCGGCTGAACGGGAGGAGGCTTTTCAGCGCCTGACCGCAACCTATGTGGACCGCCTGGGGTTGCGCGCGCTGTTTCAAGCGTGGCTACAGGAGATGCCCCTGCTGCACCGGCTGGAGGCGATCATGGTGCAGCGGGTGTGGAGCCCTAAAGAAGAAGCCGCAGAGCTGTACTTGCGAGAGGCGGCCTCGCCGCGGGAGGCTGCTTCCGTGCTGGTGTTGGGCCTGCAAGCCGCCTGCTGTCAGGAGCCTCAGACGTTGCGCGCTTGGCTGCGGCATGAGGGGTTGCGCGCCAGCGACATGTTGGATACGGCTTTCGCCTACACTTCGCAGCCGGTGCTTGGTGGCAGCTCGGATATGGAACAGGATCTCATTCGCGATCGATTTCGTCTCTTATGGGATCGGTGGATCATGGTGCGCATGCAGCGCCGCGGTTGGCCGCTGGCCGTGGCCCCGGCGATCTGGGAGCGGCAGTTTGCCCGCGCCTTTGACGGATGGCCGGCCGAAGCGCGTCACGCGATCTGCCGGCAGATGACCGATGCGGCGGCCTGCACGCAAGGCGCGCTGCTCACACTGGCTCAGGATGCGCGCGGGCTGCAACCGATGGGCGCCGGCGGCATCCTCTGCCCGTTGTGTCATTTTCCGACGATGGATGGGGTTAGCGACTGGAGCGGCCCGTTGGCCGCTGCGGCCGAGGTGTTGCGTCGCGACTATCCCTGGTGGGAGATCACGCAGGGCGCGTGCCGCCAGTGTGCGGAATTGGCGCTGGCGCAAGGGCCGGCACCCGCGGTCAGCACCTGACGATGGACCCTATCGACCGCCGGACGTTTCTCTCAGCGGTATCCGGGCAGCTCTGGACCCAGGCGCAGACGCTGTGGGGCACCTGGCGCGCAGGAGCGACGACGTCGGGGACGGCTGCCGGGCAGCGGGTGGCGATCATTGACTTGGCGCGCTGTGTGGCGTGGGACGGCGGGATGTGCCAGGCGTGCTACCTGCAATGCCCGCTGCGGGAGCGCGCGATGCGCTGCGATGAGGGCAAACCGGTCGTGGTGGCTTCGGGCTGCGATGGCTGCGGCGTCTGTGTCGCGGCCTGCCGCAATGTCAACGACCTTGGCGCGATTCGGCTTCTGGGGGAATGAGCGACATGCGCAAGGATGAAACGGTGATCGTGGATACGGAAATTCGCCACCTAGCTCAGCAGATCGAGAAGCTTAAGCGCGGCCAGCTCTGCCCGAAGCTATTCAAGAAGATGCGCTTGCAGTACGGCATCTACAGTATTCGCGGATCGGCTACGGCGTATATGGCGAGAGTCAGGATTCCGCTTGGCATCCTGCGCGCGGATCAGCTCGACGGCTTGGCACAGATCTGCGACGAGTTGATTCCGGCAAGAGCGTGCCACCTGACGACGCGTCAGGATGTCCAGCTTTATGGGATCGCGCATGATCGGCTGCCGGCGCTGTTTGAAATGCTAGCGCGCGTGGAGCTGACGTCGCGCGAGGCCAGCGGCAACGTCGTGCGCAACGTGACCTGCTGCCCCTGGGCCGGCATCTCGACGGAGGAGCCGTTCGACATCACGCCCTACGCCGAGGCGGTCAGCACCTATCTTTTGAGAAATCCGCTGACACAGCTATTGCCGCGCAAGATCAAGATCGCTTTTGAAGGATGCCCGACCGACCATGCCCGGACCCCCATCCACGACATCGGCGTTGTGGCGGCGCTGCACAACGGGGAACGCGGTTTTCGCATTTACGCCGGCGGCGGCTTAGGCCCAGTCCCACGAGGCGCGCAACTGATCGAGCCGTGGACCAGCGCTGCCTGGCTGCTGCCGACCATTGAGGGCATCTTGCGGATTTTTGAGCGGCTGGGCGAGCGTGAACAACGGGCAAAGGCGAGGCTGAAGTTCCTCGTCGAGCGGATGGGTTGGGATAAATTCCAGCAGGCTGTGCTTGAGGAGCGCTCTTTGATCTGGGCTACGCAATCCGGCCTGATGTTGTGGGCGACTGCGAGTGCAGAGGCGAGCCCGGAGCCGCCCAGCGTACGCGCTGATCCTGTGGTTGCGCAGCATGACGATCCAGCGATTGCGCGATGGCGCGCAACCAATGTGATCGCCCAGAAGCAGGCGGGATATGTGAGCGTGATAGTCCGGGTTCCGTTGGGAGACATTACCGCCGCCCAACTACGGGGTGTCGCACGGCTGATGCGCGAGCGCGCTTTGAGTGTGCGCATTATGCCGACGCAGAATTTGCTGCTGCGCGATGTGCCAGGCTCGCACCTTAGGCAAGTCTACGAAGCTCTGGAGCGCCTGGGATTAGCGCGCCCATCCGCCGGAAGGCTTGCGGACGTCACGCGCTGCCCGGGAGCGGACACCTGTCTTTCCGCCATCACGCATCCCCGCGGACTGGCCCAGGCGCTGGAGGATCTTTGCAATGACGGGCTTTCGGCTTTGGCGGATGAGCCCATCGCCGTCAAGATTTCGGGATGCCCCAATTCGTGCGGCCATCACCTCATTGCGGATATTGGATGCTTCGGCATGGCCGTAAGACAAGGCTCGAGGACCATCCCGTGCTATCAGCTCTTGCTGGGCGGGGCAACACAAGAGGGCGATGCCCGCTTCGGCAAGCGCCTAGTCCGCGTCGCTGCCCGCCGCACACCGGAAGCCATTCGGCGCATCGTCACACTGTATGCGCAGGAAAGGCAGCCCAACGAGAACTTCCAGGCCTGTGTTGGCCGCGTCGGGTTCGCAGCCTTTGAGCAGCAGGTTGGCGATCTTACCGCAATCACCGGGGATGCCGCAGAGGCCGATCTCGGCGTTGACTTGGGAACGACGGAGCCCTTTACGCTTGATGCAGGCAAGGGCGAATGCGCTGAATAAGGCACCCAACCAGATAGCCCGCTCCTGTAGCGGCCTGGGAATCTGCGGCGGATTGAAGAAGACGCCCGAAGCAGCTTTCACGCAGCCGAGGGGAAAGGTTTCATTTGGCCGACAATGAACCTTTCATTTGGACGCCACTGGGTGTATAGTGCGCCCCATGACTGACACGGTGCTCTACCCACGCTTCGCCCTGCCTCGTCTCAAGGAGGCGCTGGCCGATACCCCGGTCGTCCTCATCCACGGGTCGCGCCAGTGCGGCAAGACCACCCTCGCGCGCCAGGTGGGGGATGCGGCGGGCTATGCCTACATCAGCTTTGATGACGACGTGACGTTGGCGGCCGCGAGGGCCGACCCGGTCGGGTTTGTGGCCGATTTGCCGGAGCACACCGTCCTCGATGAGGTGCAGCGCGCACCAGGCTTGTTTACAGCGATCAAAACCGCCGTAGACCGGCAGCGCACGCCGGGCCGCTTCCTGCTGACGGGCTCGGCCAACGTGCTGTTGGTCCCCAGGCTAGCCGACTCGCTCGCCGGCCGGATGGAGATCTTGCGCCTGCATCCACTAGCGCAAAGCGAGCTGGCGCGCAAAGCACCCCGCTTCCTGGGGGCCCTCTTCGGAGCGCGGTTTCCGGTGTGGCACACCGAGCGGCTGGGCCTCGCCCTGGCGGAGCGGATCGTCGCCGGGGGCTATCCGGTAGCCCTGGCGCGGGCCTCTGTCCCACGCCGCCGGGCCTGGTATCGCGACTACGTCGAGACGCTGATCCAGCGTGACGTGCGCGACCTGGCGCGCATCAACGCGCTCGAGACACTGCCTCGGCTACTGCAGCTGGCCGCCGGGCAGACCGCGCGGCTCTTGAACGTCGCGGATCTGGCGGCCCCCTTCCAGTTAAGCCGGCCGACCATCCGGGACTATGTGACGCTGCTCGAGCGGATCTTCCTCCTGGAGCGGCTGCCGCCCTGGCACAGCAACCGCCTGAGCCGACTCATCAAGACGCCGAAACTGCATCTGGGGGACACCGGGCTGGCGGCCGCGCTGCATGGCCACGAAGCATCCACACTCCTGAAGGACCGTGCGACGCTGGGACCCTTACTCGAGACGTTCGTCTTCCAGGAGCTGCGGCGCCAGGCCAGTTGGCAGGAGGAGGCCATCGCGTTTCATCACTTCCGTGACAAGGATGGCGCGGAGGTGGATATCGTGCTGGAGCGCAGGGGACATCAGGTAGCGGGTGTGGAAGTTAAGGCATCTGCCACGGTCACGGCGGCCGACTTCCGGGGCCTGCGCAAACTCCAGGACGCCACGGGGACGCGGTTCGCGGGTGGCGTGGTGCTCTATGATGGCGAGACCAGCGCGGGATTTGGCGAGGGGCTCTATGCGGTGCCGATCCGGGCCTTGTGGGAGATGACCTGATCGACCATCTCGAAACCACCGCCCGACGGTTTGAACATTGGACCGCCAAGTAAATGACGAATCTCAGCCATGAAGATTGGCCGTAGAAATCAACTCGACTAGGAGAGGAAATTAGTTTTCTGCGGTTTCGTGGAGAAAATTCACGTGATATGATCTAAATCATGTTTTAGGATGCCCCGATCAGTTAGCTTGATTCGCTGTTGCCGAATCGCGCAGCGAGCGTTAAGATTCGAAGCGCATTACAAGCAAACAAACGCACAAACATTGTTCATTGTTGAAAATGATTGGTTGGACAATCTTAAGCAGGATACAGGCGCAGAAGCGCTGCCGGGCCCTGCGCAGTTGCTTGTCCTCGGCGTCAACCACCGCACAGCCTCCCTGGTTTTTCGCAAAGACTTAAAACCCTGTCCCGCAATTCAACGATTAACGAAGCACCTTAATGAATAGTTCCATCCGCAAAGAAGAGGGAGGCGAAACATGAAGAGGAGGGAAGGGATGATTAAGCGGTGGGGAGCATGGGGCCTGGTGATAATTGCGTGCCTGGCCATTACGGCGCCAACTGCGAGCGCGGCTGACAGCGAGACGCTGATCAAGCTCTTAATCAAGAAAGGGCTCATTACCGAGCAGGAACTGGAGTCGGTTGCGGCAGAGCTGGCGGGTCAAGAGACGAAGCCGCCGGCCAAAGAGGCCGCGCTGCCGGTGATGATGGACAAGGTGGGCTCATCCCTCAAGATCAAAGGCCGGTGGGCGGCTGGCTACTTCCAGGGTGGCGAAGACGGTACCGATCCCAACGGTGCTTTTCGAGCGCCTGAAGCCAAGGTCCAGCTTGCCTTTGCGCCGGATGCGGTCAATACGGTCATCACCAGGTTTAACCTGAACAACGCTTCTCCCAACAACAATCCGCTGCTCGACTACTTCTACTTGGAATCGAAAGATTTTCTGCCGGTGTTGAAGGACTACCCGATCAATCTCGCCACCCGCCTGGGCCGGTTCAAGATGGATTTCGGGGAAGAGACGTGGTCCAACAACTCCGTGGAAGGGGCACTCCCCTCGAACTCCGTAGCGAACGTGGCCGGCAACGACGAAGGGGCGCAGATTGCGCTGACCGGCAAGACGGCGTGGTCGCCGCGCGTGGTCTTCGGCGTCTTCAACGGGAACACGACGACCCTCACCGATAATGCCGCAGGCAAGGCGTTTACCGCCAAGCTGTCTGTCACGCCGTTGGAGGAGCTGTACCTCTCCACAAGCTTCTTCGACTCCCGCGCGCTGAAAGGCCAGGCCGGTGAGATGTCCGTCGCTGGTTTGACGGGGATCCCGACGCTCTCGCCGACCAGCGCCGTCAAGTGGTCGCGGCACATGTGGGAAGTGGATGCGCGCTACGACATCGGCAAGGGTAAGGCCAAGCTGGACCCACCCGCCTATACCGATAGCGTAGCCTATCTGAAAAGCGCCTACGGCCTCTTTACGGATGATGCGAAAGGCGGGACTGACCGGCGTGGCGACTATGCGTTCCTTGAAGGGCTGTGGAATATCCTGCCCAAATGGTATACGGCTGCGCGCTGGAGCATCGTGGATTTCGACCAGGAGGCGAGCGCGACGATCAATAGCATTACGACGGTGAAGACGCAACAGCGCTACGCGCTCGGTGGAGGCTACCGATGGTCCAAGCATACCCTCGTGAAAGGTGAGTGGGCCATCGATCACGAGAGCGGCCGCGTGGTGGCGGATGACGCGTCCAACAACCTGCTCTCGCTCCTTGTCGCCTCGCAGTTCTAACCAGGAGCTTGCGCCCGATGTCAGAAGAACAGCTGCCAGATGCGCAGGGTGGGGCTGAGGAAACTCAGCGAGAGCGTCGGAATGGAAAGGAGGTTTCCCGCAGGGATTTCCTCCAGCAGGCCGCCGTGGTTGCGGGGTCGGCCACCCTGGCAGCCGCTGCCGGCGGGTGCGTTCCTCAGTTCCTTATAAAGAAGCCGGTATCAGCGACAGTCGGCACGCAATGGGGCATGATCGTGGATCTGAAAAAATGCGTGGGCTGCAGGTCCTGCACGGTGGCTTGCAAGGCGGAAAACCATACGCCCCCCGGGATCTTCTACAACGTTGTGTTGGAGGAAGAAACCGGCGAATACCCCAATGTGCAGAGGCGGTTTATTTTCCGGCCCTGCATGCATTGCAAGAATCCCTCTTGTGTCCCGGCTTGTCCTATCAACGCGACCTCCCGCCGGGACGATGGCATCGTCGTGGTGGACTATGATAAATGCACCGGCATTGGCGCTTGCGTTGGGGCCTGCCCGTATGAAGCGCGCTATCTGGACGATGGCAGCAGCTACCTCGAATCCCCGAGCCCCTACGATGGGCAGCCCTCGCCCGAATACGGAGAGAATAGGACGCGCGAAAATGACCAGTCCCCTATAGGGAAAGTCCGCAAGTGCACCTTCTGCCTGCATCGCCTGACGAAGGGGCTTTCCCCGGCTTGCGCCCAAACCTGTATTGGCCACGCCATTCATTTCGGGAACTTGAACGATCCTGAAGGCCAGTGCGTTGTCCATGACGAGAAACTTCAGGATCTATTGAAGACTCGCCGCCATATGCGATTGCAAGAAGAAACCGGCAACGACCCTTCAGTCTATTACCTGACATAAGAGGAAGAAGCCGATGAGCACACCGAAAGCACAGAAGCCAAAATCCGGGATTTCGCGAAGGGAGTTTCTCAAGAAATCGGCCCTCCTCGGGTCGACTTCGGTCGTTTCCAGCGGCGTGCTGGCCGCTTTCCAGGACATGGCGCAAGCCGAGCCATTGACAGCGCTGGACCGCGGCGAGCACGAGTACCACCATAACGACCCGGAGAGCATAATCCACACCGTGTGCCTTGGCTGCAACACGGGCTGTCCCACCAAGGTGAAGATCCAGAACGGGGCCATCGTCAAGGTGGATGGCAATCCGTATACGCCCTGGACCCGCGTGCCGCACCTTCCTTACGCAACATCCATACGGGAAGCGTCAAAGATTGACGGGGCGATTTGCCCCAAAGGACAGGCGGGCATGATGACCGTCTACGATCCGTACCGCATTCGCAAGGTCCTGAAGCGCGACGGCGCCCGCGGCGCGATGAAATGGAAGACCATTGAGTTCCGCCAAGCCGTCGAGGAAATCGTCAACGGCGGCAAACTCTTTGCCCATGTTCCGGGAGAAAAAGGGCGTGAGGTGGATGGTTTAAAGAAGCTCTGGGCTTTGCGTGATGCGAAGTTGGCCGGCGATATGGGCAAGGCCGTCGACGAGATATGGAAGGTCAAAACGCCCGAAGAGAAACAACAGAAGGTGGCGGAGTTTAAGGAAAAATTCAAGGATCACCTGGACCTGCTCATCGATCCTGACCACCCGGACCTTGGTCCCAAGAACAACCAATTCCTCTGGGTTCATGGGCGGCTTAAAGCCGGGCGCAGCGAATTCTTCAAACGGTTCGTGCAGGACGCGCTGGGCTCGTCCAATTTCCATGGCCACACGACGGTCTGCCAAGGGTCGCTCTACTTTGCCGGCAAAGCCATGTCGGAGCAGTATGGGTTCGATGAGAAGAAGCGCGCGGCTGACTGGTATGGCGGCGAAAAATTCTTCTGGCAGGCGGACCAGAGCTATGCGGAATTTATTCTCTTTGTCGGGGCCTCGCCTTTTGAGGCCAACTACCCGCCCCTGCGGACCCCGAACATCATGAATGGAGTCGAGAGCGGCCGGCTGAAATTTGCCGTGGTAGACCCCAGGTTTTCGAAGACCGCGGCCAAAGCCTGGAAGTGGATTCCCGCCAAACCCGGTACGGAGGCTGCGCTGGCGCTGGGCATGATTCGCTGGATCCTGGAGCACAACCGGTTTGATGCGCGCTATTTGGCCAATGCCAACAAAGCAGCTGCCAAGGAAAGCGGGGAGCCCACCTGGACGAACGCCTGCTGGCTCGTCAAGCTGAAGGAAGGCAAGCCTGGCGCGTTATTGCGCGCCTCAGATATCGGTTTGCCGAAACAGCCCCGCGAGGGCAAAGTGAAGGACGAGACGGTGGCTTATGAATTAGATCCGTTCGTCGTCCTCTCTGGGGGCAAGCCTGCCGTCGTGGATCCGACCGATGAGAAGACAGCGGTGCGCGGCGAGTTGCTGGTCGATGCCGAGGTGGGAGGGCACAAGGTGAAGAGCGCCCTGCAACTGCTGTTGGAGGAAGCTCAGCAGCACACCATTGAGGAGTGGGCGGATATTTGCGGCATTGCAGCCTCGGAGATCATTGAGCTGGCCCGGGAGTTTACAAGCCACGGCAAGCGGGCCGTGGCTGATGCCCACCGCGGGGTTTCCCAGCACACTAACGGCTTCTACAACTGCCTCGCCTGGAACTCGTTGAACCTGTTGGTCGGCAACTTCGACTGGCGGGGCGGCTTCGTCAAGGCCACTACGTACGACATCACAGGCGGCAAGGCCAAAGGCCCCTTCAACTTCAAGGATGGGATGCACTCGGCCAAGGCCAAGCCGTTTGGTTTGGGGATTCTGCGGGAGAAGAAGGTGGAGGATACGACGTTGTTTGACGGCAAGTACCCCACGAAGCGCCCGTGGTTTCCGAATGCCACCGACGTTTATCAAGAGCTGCTGCCTTCGGTGGCAGACCAATACCCGTATCCGATCAAAGCGCTGCTGCTCTACATGGGCACGCCAGGCTATGCGCTGCCTGCCGGTAATACGCAGATCAAGGTCCTGGCCGATGTTGAGAAACTCCCGCTCTTTATCGCCTCGGATATCACGATTGGCGAGTCCTCGATGTTTGCAGACTACATCATCCCGGATCTGTCGTTCTATGAGCGCTGGGAATTCCATGGCTCGCATCCGAACAATATCTGGAAAGTGCAGCCGGTTCGCCAGCCGGCGATCGCGCCTATCCCGGAGACTGTGACCGTTTTCGGCGAAGAGATGCCGATCTCCTTGGAGGCGTTCATGCTGTCGGTAGCCGAGGTGGCGGGGCTGCCTGGCTACGGGCCAAATGGATTCGGCCCAGGCCAGGATTTTAAGCGCCCGGAAGATTATTACGTGCGGATGGTGGCCGATCTTGCGTTCGGAGAGAAAGAGGATGGCAGTGATCAGGTGCCCGAGGCGTCTGACGAGGAAGTGGCGATTTTTGAGAAGGCCCGGAGGCATTTGCCCAAGAGCGTTTTCGATCTCGCCAAATGGCAGCAAGCGGCGGGACCACACTGGCGGCGGGTCGTCTATGTGCTCAACCGCGGCGGCCGATACCAGGACTATAGGCAAGCCTTCGATGGCTTCAAGGTGAAGAACAAGTACGCCAAGCAAGTGAATCTGTACTGCGAAAAGGTCGCCAAGTCCAAAAGCTCGATGACCGGGAAGTCGCTGAAGGGAATGGCGACGTACTTGCCGATTGCGGATAGCCTGGATCGACCGCTCAATAACGATGGGGATACGCTGCACCTGATCACGCATCGCGAGATATTCCACACGAAAAGCCGTACAGCGGGGAACCCTTGGCTGCAGGAGCTGTTTCCGGAAAATGCCATTCTCATGAGCACTCGCGATGCGGCGCGTTTGGGTTTCAAAACCGGAGATCAAGTGCGTGTGGTGTCAGCATCCAATCCTGAGGGGGTATGGGAATTGCCGAACTTCGGCACCAAACCCATGATTGGGAAGGTGGCGGTTACTCAGGGCATCCGCCCTGGGGTGATTTCCTTTTCGCTGGGCCATGGTCATTGGGCTAATGGCGCTTCAGATGTCGAGATAGACGGGCAGCGCATTGCGGGTGATCCAAAGAGAGGCGCGGGCGTTCACGCCAATGCTGCCATGGCGATTGATCCTCACCTGAAGAACGTGTGCCTGCAGGACCTCGTCGGCGGCAGCGTCTCTTTCTACGACAGCCAGGTGACTTTGGTGCGCGCATAGTGCACCGATCAAACGACAATTGGTGCTCGAGGTCGGCAAAGGCGAAACCCTAGTGTCAGGCGCCTGCCGGGCAGGATAAGATAACCATCGATAGACCGCGTCGCATTGACCAAGGAGGGTCGATACCATGTTAGGCAATCTAGGGCTTCCCGAGTTACTCGTGATCTTCCTGATCGTGCTGCTGCTCTTCGGTGCCAAGCGGCTGCCGGAAATTGCCAAAGGCTTGGGCCGATCGATTCAGGAGTTCAAGAACAGCATGAAAGAGGTTGAGAAGCATCTTGAGGAGGTCAAGAAGGCGTAGCGCGACGCGCTGCGCGGTCGTGACAACTTAGACGGCACTCCGAGCCCACCGACCTCCACCCTCGAGGGATGGTTGCTGGGCCCCTTCCCAGCACCGGCACAGCCCGGTGGATGGGACGGGTCGGGAAGGAAACAACCCGGCCTCCACGTGTTCGGAAAGGAGATGGCAGAAGGCTTCGGAGCCAACTCTCTTTGCACACGAGTGTTGGTTTTTCTTTTTAGCAGTCAACAGTGAACAGTGGCTATGTTATGTGATCGATTCGGTAGAACGATCAGGTATCTGCGTATTTCAGTGACCGACCGGTGCAATTTGCGCTGTGTCTATTGTTTGCCGGCTGCGGGCGTTCGCTGGATGCCCAGAGATGAGGTCTTGCGCTATGAGGAGATCGCCGCCGTGGTGCGAGCTGGGCTGCAGCTGGAGATCAGCCATGTGCGGCTGACGGGTGGCGAGCCGCTGGTGCGCGAGGGGTTGCTGGATTTGGTGCGCATACTCTCCGGGCTTTCGGGCCTTGCGGATTTGGCGCTGACGACCAACGGGGTCTTGCTGGCCGATCAGGCCCAGGCGCTGAGAGCGGCCGGCCTTCGGCGCATCAACATCAGCCTCGACACGCTGCGGCCTGATCGGTTTCGGCACATCACGCGCTTCGGCGAGATCACCGAGGTGCGCCGCGGCATTACGGCCTCGCTGGAGGCGGGCTTGGATCCGGTCAAGCTCAACATGGTGGTCGTGCGCGGGGTCAACGACGACGAGATCGCGGATCTGGCTGCCCTCACGCAGTCGCTGCCGGTGGAGGTGCGGTTCATCGAGCTGATGCCCATCGGCGGCTATTTCTCTCGGGAGAAGTTCGTTCCTGCCGCGGAGATTCTCTCCAGTGTCGAGCGCCTCGGAGCGCTGTCGCCTGCTGCCTCTGCTGCAGGCTGCGGGCCGGCGCGCACCTTCTGTCTGCCGGATGCCCGCGGCAAAATCGGAATCATCAGCGCCGTGACGCAAGCCTTCTGTGCGAGCTGCAACCGGCTGCGCCTGACGGCCACCGGTCGGCTTCGCCCCTGCCTAGATGATGAGCAGGCGGTGGATCTCAAGCCGGCCCTTCGTCCTGTGATCGACGAAGACAGGCTGGCCGCATTGATCAGGACGGCGGTTGCGGCCAAGCCAGAGCAGCATGCGATGGCCGAGCGCGACACTGGCGCGTTGCGGACCTGCATGGCGGGGGTGGGAGGATGAGGGGAGCGCTGACGCATGTGGATGGTCGCGGATCGGCCCGGATGGTCGACGTGGGCGGGAAGGACGCAACACAGCGCCTGGCGCGCGCGTCGGCCTGGATTCGCATCCGGCCGTCGGTCATCGACCAGCTCAGGCACAAGGTCATCCCCAAAGGCGACGTGCTCGCGGTGGCCAAGATCGCCGCGATTCAGGCTGCCAAGAAAACGGCAGATCTTATTCCGCTGTGCCACCCGCTTCGGCTGACCCACATCGTTGTGGATTGCGAGGTGCAGGACGGCGGCGTGCGCATCATGGCGACAGTCAAGACCACCGATCGCACCGGCGTGGAGATGGAGGCGTTGTGCGCGGCGTCAGTGGCCGCGCTGACGATCTACGATATGTGCAAAGCCGCGGATCCCGCGATGGTGATCGGCCCCATTCAGCTTGAGGAAAAAACAGGCGGCAAGCGGGATTTCAAGCGCCACGCAGCGCGGCGGGCTGCATGACGCGCATTGGCATCGTGACGATCAGCGATTCGCGCTCGCAAGGTACGCGGGCTGATACGACGACCGCGCTCATCCGCCGCCTGATGGCAGAGGCCGGCTATGCAGTGGGCGAGACCGCGATGATTGCCGACGAGGTGAAACAGATTGAAGCGATACTCATCGAGATGACGAACCGGCACGCGCTACAGCTGGTGTTGACGACGGGTGGCACCGGGTTGGGGCCTCGGGATGTGACGCCGGAGGCCACGCGCGGTATCATCGATCGCGAGGTGCCGGGCTTGCCAGAGGCGATGCGCGCTGTAACGGCGACGCAGAATCCTAGGGCGTGGCTCTCGCGCGGTATCGCCGGGCTTCGGGGCCGCACGCTGATCGTGAATCTGCCCGGCAGCCCGCGCGCTGTGGAAGAATGCCTGCGCGTGCTCATCCCGCTGTTGCCGCATGCGCTGTCGATGATCGCAGGAGACGCCCATGGCTCCATTGCCGCTGTGGCTGATCATTAGCGTCTTGCTGGTGGCGGCACTCTACTCCTCGGTCGGCCATGGGGGGGCTTCCGGCTACCTAGCTTGCTTGTCGCTGGTGCCCGCAAGCGTTGCGCCGGCTCAAATGGCGACGATGGCCCTGACCTTAAACCTGTTAGTGGTGGGCATCGGGCTGTGGACTTTCATGCGAGCAGGCCAGCTCTCCATGCGGCTGGCAGCACCCTTTGTGCTGGCCTCGGTGCCGGCAGCGTTCTTAGGCGGCCTGACGCCGCTGCCTCTGCGGGCCTATAGCTTGTTGCTTGCCGCGGCACTGTTGCTGGCCGCTGCCCGTCTGCTGATCAAGCCCTTGCAGGGAGCCACCGATACGCGGCCCCCACAGTGGCCGCTCGCACTCATCTCGGGGGCAGTCATCGGATGGTTGTCAGGCGTGCTCGGCATCGGCGGAGGCATTTTTCTCAGTCCGTTGGTCCTCTTGTTGGGATATGCCACGCCGCGGCAGGCTGCGGGGTGTGCCGCGTTCTTCATCTTCGTCAACTCTGCGGCAGGCCTGGCCGGGCGTTGGTTTCAGGGGGCGGTGGAGTTTGGGGTGTGGTGGCCGCTGGTGATCGCGGCCGCACTGGGCGCATGGATCGGATCGCGATTGGGGGCGGGCCGATTTTCAAGTGCTGCACTCAATCGCACGCTCGCCATCGTGCTGCTCATGGCCGCACTCAAACTGTTGAAGGCGGGGATCGTGTCATGATGATGAGTGTGGACGAAGCCTGGGGACGGATTTGTTCGGCCGCGCAACCGCTGGCTATCGAGCGGCGGCCGCTGGAGCAAGCCGCAGGCCGCTGGCTGGCCGAAGAGATCATCGCCCCCGTGGATCTGCCGCCGTTTGATAATTCGGCGATGGATGGCTATGCCTTGCGCGCCGCGGACACGGGCCAGGCGAGCAGCCGCACACCCGCCGTGCTGCCGGTGGAAGGGGAAATCATCGCCGGGGCCTGGCAGGCCCACCCGGTGCCTGACGGTGCGGCCGTGAAGATC
>JAGVGS010000184.1 GCA_020057015.1 Candidatus Omnitrophota bacterium
AGCTCATGGTGGCCACGCATGTGCGCGAGCGGGGCAAGCCGCCGAAAAAGCGCGAAGCGCTGAGCATCAGCCAGGCGGCCTTGCGCCGGATGGTGAGCTGGCTGATCGAGGCCCGCGTGAGCGAGCGCATCCGCTTGGAGGGGGTGGACCCCCGGCGGGAAGACCTCATCCTGCCCACGGCCATCACGCTGCTGGCCTGGATGGAAGGCTGCCAGGTGAGCCGCCTGCGCTATGCAGAGGGTTCGCTGCGCGAGGGGCTGGTGGTGCAGCGCTTTTTGCGCCACCACGAGCGGTTCACCCGGCGCATCGACGATATGCTACACTAGGGGACGCTACAGGACGCCTGCCATGACTCAGCACAACCAACCGCATCAGTATCCCGGTCGCCTCATGATCGTCGAGGGGATCGACGGCTCGGGCAAGAGCACGCAGCTGCAATTACTGCAGCGCTGGCTCACCTCCCAAGGGCACACGGTCTTCTTTACCGAATGGAATTCTTCCAAGCTGGTGAAGGAGACGACGAAGCTGGGCAAGAAGAGCCGCACCCTCACCCCCCTGACCTTTAGCCTCATCCATGCCACCGACTTTGCGGACCGGCTCTTTTACAATATTATTCCGCCGCTGAAAGCCGGCATGATCGTGCTGGCCGACCGGTATATCTACACCGCCTTTGCGCGCGATGTGGCGCGCGGCTGCCACCCGGATTGGGTGCGCAAGCTCTACGCCTTTGCGATCAAGCCGGACTTGGCCTTCTACTTCAAGGTGCCGGTGGACGTCTCGCTCGGCCGCATCCTCTCGGGCCGCGCGAAGATCAAGTACTACGAGGCGGGGATGGATCTGAACATGAGCACCGACCCGGTGGAGAGCTTCAGCAAGTTCCAGGCCCGCATCCTGGAGGAATACGACCGCGTCGTCGAGCAGTACAAGCTCACCGTGATCGACGCGACGGCCGAAATCGATGAGCAGCAAGCAATCGTGCGGGAGGTGGCCACCCGCGCCTTGAGCGGCTATCAACCTCGGTGGAGAAATGGCAAAGCCCAAGTTCCTGGGGGAGGGGATTCCGTATCTCGAAGCGCCGTCCCTGAACCTCAAGGGCAAACTGATCGTCATTGAAGGCACGGACGGGGCCGGGCGCAGCACCCAGATCGAACGGCTGCGCAACTGGCTCGAGATCCAGGGGCACGGCGTGGTGGAGACCGGCTGGACGCGCTCGGAGCTCATGTCCAGCCTCATCCAGCTGGCGAAAGAGGGCAATACCCTCACGCGCGATACGTTCAGTCTGCTCTACGCCACCGACTTCGCCGATCGGCTGGAGAACCAGATCATCCCGGCGTTGCGCTCGGGCTTCATCGTGCTGTCGGATCGCTACGTGTACACCGCCTTCGCGCGGCACATCGTGCGCGGCGGCAGCGCCGAGTGGATCCGCGGGGTCTTCGGCTTCGCGATGGTGCCGGACATCGTGCTGTATCTGAACACCGATGTGAACTCGCTCGTGCAGCGGGTGATCGGCTCCAAAGGGATGGATTATTGGGAGTCGGGCATGGACATGCACTTAGGGAACGACTTGTATGACAGCTTCACGGTCTACCAGGCCCGGCTGCTCGAGGCGTACGAGGCCATGGCCGAGGAGTTCAAGTTTGAGATGCTCGAGACCGCCGGGCGCAGCGTCGAGGCGATCCATGAGGAGTTGCGCGAGCGCATCGAGCCGGTGGTGCGGCGGCCGCGCAAGGTAGATGTCTCGCTGCTCGATCCTAAGGCGCTGGACCTGAAGGCGAAAGGCTGATGCAGCGGCACATCGACGGGGAGCTGGCCCGCCTCAAAGAGGAATTAGTGCGCCTGGCCGGCCTGGCCGAGACCGCCATCGGGCAGTCGATCCAAGCGTTGGTGAGTCGGGACGCGGAGCTCGCGCGGCAAGTGATCGCCTCGGATGATCAGATCAACCAGCTCGAAATCGACGTCGATGACCTGTGCCTGCGCACCATGGCGCTCTATCAGCCCGAGGCGCGCGACTTGCGGATGCTCGCGATGGCGCTGAAGATCGTGAACGACCTGGAGCGCATGGGCGATCAGGCGGTCAACATCGCCGAGCGCACGCTGGAGCTCTTGAAGGAGCCGCTCTTGAAGCCGCTGATCGACATCCCCCGCATGGCGCAGCTCGCACAGCGCATGGTCAAGGACAGCCTCGATGCCTTCGTGCAGCAGGACGTGGCCCTAGCCCGCCGGGTTTGCCAGCAGGATGACGAGGTGGACCGCTATGATGATCAGATGTTTCGCGAGCTGCTGACGCACATGATGCAGGATCCGCGCGCCATCACGCGGGCGGTGAATCTCATTCTCGTGAGCCGCCACATCGAGCGCATCGCCGACCATGCCACCAATGTGGCGGAGGATGTCATCTACATGGTCGAAGGTAAGACCATCAAGCACCACGCGTCATCGTAACCCCTTGGGACATCTCTTGTTGACGTAAGTCGTCGCTCAGGCTAGCATTGTGGCGTCTCATGGAACCCCAAGCTCCCCGTCTTTCCGTCCGCATCGGCCATGCGCTGCGCCGCTATTTTGTGGTGGGGCTGGCTACCTTGATGCCGGCGGTGGTGACCATCGGCCTGGTCTTCTGGCTGGATGGCTGGCTGGGCGCGCAGTTTCACATCCAAATTCCCGGGTTGGGGCTGCTGGCGACGTTCGTCGTCACCATCCTGGTGGGTATTTTTACCGTGCATTTTTTTGGGCGGGTGGTGTTCAAGACACTCGAGGTGTGGCTGACCCGCCTACCGGTCATCCGCCGGATCTACCCAACCGTCAAGCAGTTCACTGATTTTCTCTTCGGCGAGCAAAAGGGGCCGGCGGCGTTTCGTCGGGTGGTGCTCGTGCAGTACCCGCGGCCCAACTGCTACGCGATCGCGTTCGTGACCAACGAGACACAGACCACCGTGTTGGGCCAACACGAGATGTTGCTGACGCTGCTGGTGCCCAATCCTCCTTCACCCTTGAGCGGGCCGGTGCTCTTTGTGCCTGCCAGCGAGGTGATCCCGCTGAATATGACGGTGGAGCAGGCTTTGAAGCTCATTATTTCCGGAGGCGTGGTCGGCGCGCCCCTGCAGATGGCAGAACCCGCAACGTGATGATGAGAGGCTGATGGACCACATCTTCCAGGTGATGAGGGACCCCGCGTTTACCATCGGCGAGCGCTGGGCCCTGTGGGGGGTGCTGTTGACGGCGGTCTTCGGCCTGCTGTACGCGGTGTTTCTCGCCCGCCAGGTGCTGCGCTACGATCAGGGCACCGAGGCGATGAAGCGCATCAGCGACGCGATCCGCGTCGGATCCAACGCGTACTTGAGCCAGCAGTTGCGCACCCTCGTGCTGCTGATCCTGATCCTGACGGGCTTGCTCTATTTCACCGCCGGGGAGCAGTCCATCGCCATCGGCCGCGCGTGCGCGTTTCTCATGGGTTCGATCTTTTCCGCGTCCGTCGGCTTTATCGGTATGAACCTGGCGGTGCAGGGCAACGTGCGCGTGGCGGCGGCTTCGCGCACGAGCTTTGCCGAGGCGCTCAAGATCGCCTACCGCACCGGCACCGTGACCGGCATGCTTACCGATGGGCTGGGCCTGCTGGGCGGCACGCTCATTTTTATGATCTACGGCGAGCACGCCTACGAGGTGCTGCTGGGCTTTGGCTTTGGCGGTACGCTGATCGCCCTCTTCATGCGCGTGGGCGGGGGTATTTTTACCAAGGCCGCCGATGTCGGCGCGGATCTGGTGGGCAAGCTCGAGAAGGACATCCCCGAGGATGACCCGCGCAACGCCGCGACGATCGCTGACAACGTGGGCGACAACGTGGGCGACTGCGCCGGAATGGCGGCGGATATTTTCGAGTCCTACGAGGTCACGATTGTCTCGGCCATGATCCTCGGCTGGGCGTCGTTTGGGCACAAGGGGGTCATCTTCCCGCTGCTCGTGCGGGCGGTGGGGGTGATCAGCTCGATCATCGGCACGTATCTCGTGAAGACGACCGAAGAGGCCCGGGCCGCCATGAAAGCGATTCACTTAGGGTTCATGGTCTCGGCCCTAGTGTCTATCGTGGGCTTCTGCCTCATCGGCTTCTATTACTTGCGCTTTCCAGAGCAAGGCACGCTCGCCTCTTGGATTACGCTGGGGGTCGAGGGGCTCGACATGCGGCCGGTGTGGACGACCCTGATCGGGATCGCGCTGGCCATGACCATCAACTACCTGACCGACTATTTCACCGCGCCTGAGAAGCCGCCGGTGCAGTTCGTGGCGCGCGCCACGCAGACCGGGCATGCCACCACCATCATCAACGGGTTCGCCGTGGGGTTGGAGAGCAGCGTGTGGGCGATTCTCGTGATCGCCGCGGCGATTTTCGGCTCCTACCTCGTGTACCAGGGCACCAACCCCACCTACATCGCTTACGGGGTGGCCATGTGCGGCATCGGCATGCTCACGTTGACGGGCAACAACATCTCCATGGACGTTTTCGGCCCGGTGGCGGATAACGCCAACGGCATCGGCGAGATGGCGCACCTGGACAAGAAGGCGCGCCAGACGCTGGCCGATCTCGACGCAGTGGGCAACACCACCAAGGCCATCACCAAGGGCATCGCCATCGGCTCGGCGGTGATCGCGGCGGTCTCGCTGTTCAATGCGTTCATTACCGATATTGCCAAGTTCACCGGCACCACGTACGAGGCGGTCGCGGCACAGCTCTCCATCGCAGAGCCGATGGTGTTTATCGGCTTTCTGATCGGCGGGGCGATTCCGTTTCTCTTCAGCTCGATGACGATCCGCGCGGTGGGCCGCGCGGCGTTTCTGATCGTGCAAGAAGTCAGAGCACAGTTCAAGGACAAGGCCATCTGGGAAGGCACGAAGAAGCCCGACTACGCACGTGTGGTGGCGATCTGCACCGCCGAGGCCCAGCGCGAGCTGATCGGGCCTGGGCTGTTGGCGGTGCTGACCCCGGTCATCGTGGGCATGATGCTGCACAAGGAAGCGCTCGGCGGTTTCTTGGCCGGCATCATCCTCTCGGGCCAGCTGTTGGCGGTGTTCATGTCCAATGCCGGCGGGGCGTGGGATAACGCCAAGAAGTTCATTGAGGATGGCCACTACGGCGGCAAGGGCTCGGATGCGCACAAGGCGGCGATTACCGGCGATACCTTGGGGGATCCGCTCAAGGACACGGCCGGGCCGGCGCTGAACCCGCTGATCAAGGTGATGAACCTAGTGAGCCTCTTGATTCTCCCGTTCGTGGTCCGGTATGAAGCAGGCAACCTGTTTATCTGGTTCATCGTCGTGGCCAGCGTGGCCACGCTCAGCGTCGTGATCTACCGCAGCAAGCAGGAATCGCCGGAGATTCTGAAGTGGCAAGCGGCTATCGACAAGGCGTGGGCGACGCCCAAGCCCTAGTAAAATCGGTGACAGTCACTAATTATTTTGGTAGGTGAAATGCCCAGAAAGAAAATTAGTGACTGTCACCGATTGTTTTTTCTCTTGCTGCTGCTGGTGGGAGGGTGCGGGCCATCGGAGCCGGTCGTCAAGATCGGGTTCGTGGCTCCGCTGACCGGCGACCAAGCGCCTCAGGGTGAGGATATGCTCCACGGGGCGCAGTTGGCGATGGAGCATGCGCAGGCCGAGGGCGCGGCGGTGCCAGGGTATCGCCTGGAGCTCTTGGCGCTGGATGACCAGCGCAATCCCACCCAGGCCGTCGCCGCGGCCAAGCGGCTGGTGGCAGACCGCGACGTCGTGGCGGTCGTGGGCCATCTGAATTCCTCCTGCACCATGCCGGCCTCGGCGATCTACCATGAGGCGGGCTTGCTTCACGTGAACCCCGTGTCCTCCAATCCGCAGCTTTCACGCCAGGGCTTCAAGAACTTCTTCCGCGCCTGCGCGACCGATGATCTGCAGGGCCCGGCGGCAGCGGTGTTCGCGCAGCAGGCGCTGCGCGCGCAGCGGGTCTTCCTCCTCGATGACATGACCACGTACGGCCGGGGCCTGGCCGATGAGTTTGAGAAGAAATGGCGGGCCTTAGGTGGCGACGTGTTGGGCCATGAGGGCGTCACGCAGGGCGACAAGGATTTTGCGCCGCTGTTGACCAAGCTTAAGCCGTTGAGCCCGGACCTGATTTTTTTCGCCGGCATGTTTCCTGAGGGCGCCTTACTCATCAAACAGAAGGCCGAGGTGGGCCTGCCCGGCTTTTTTATGGGGGGTGATGGACTCTTCGATCCGGCCCTCATCAATTTGGCGACCCCGCAAGCTGCCGAGAGGGTCTACGTGACGAACATTGGTACGGACATCAGGCAGTTGCCCTCAGCGCAAGCCTTCGTGCAAGCCTACGAGGCGCGGTTTGGCCCCATCGGCGCCTACTCGGCATATGCGTACGAGGCGACGCGCATTGCGGTTTGGGCGCTGCGCACCGCCGGGGTGAAGGATCGCGCCGCGGTGCTGGCCGCGATGCAGCAGTTTAAGGACTTTCCCGGCCTGTTCGGCCTGCAAAATTTCGACGCGCGGGGCGATTCGCTCATCCGCGACATCGGCATTTTCACCGTGAAAGACGGGGCGTTCCAATTCGTCACAGCCTCTTCCCACTGAAGAAGTGTCAGGCACTTCAAGTGCCTGACACTTCCTGATGACCGGCACTCAGCTTTTCCTCCAGCAGCTCGCCAACGGCCTCACCCTCGGCGCCATCTACGCGCTGATCGCCTTGGGCTACACCATGATCTACGGGGTGATCCAGCTCATCAATTTCGCCCATGGCGAGGTCTTCATGGTGGGCAGCTACCTCGCCCTGACACTCATGCTGGCCCTCACCGCGTTGGTGCCTTGGCCCGTGGCCTTGCTAGGCGCTCTCTTAGGCGCGATGCTGGGCTGTAGCGTGCTCGGCTGGGGTATTGAGCGCTGGGCGTACCGTCCCATCCGCCAGGCACCCCGTCTGAATGCGCTCATCACCGCCATCGGGCTCTCGTTTGTCCTTCAAAATGCGATCATGCTGCTCTACGGGCCCACCGACCGCCAATTTCCCAATCCCGTGCCCTTGGTGCGCTGGGAGATCGGTGGGGTCACGGTGACCCTCATGCAGGTGTTGGTGTGGGGGGTGGCAGCCGCCCTGATGTGCGGGCTGCAATGGCTCGTGATGGGTACCAAGTTGGGCATGGCGATGCGAGCCACGGCCCAAGATCTCAAAATCTGCCGGCTCTTAGGCATTCCGGTGCATCGGCTCATCGGCGTGACGTTTGCGCTGGGCTCTGCGCTGGCGGCGGTGGGGGGCACGCTGTTTGGGATGACCTACGGGACGATCAATTTTCACGATGGGTATGTAGTGGGCTTGAAGGCCTTTACGGCGGCGGTCCTGGGCGGCATTGGGAATATTCCCGGCGCCATGGTGGGTGGCGTGCTCTTAGGGCTGCTCGAGGGGTTTGGGGCCGGCTATCTTTCCTCGCAATGGAAGAACGTGTTCGCTTTCGTCGTGCTCGTGCTCTTGTTGCTCGGCAAGCCGACCGGGCTGCTGGGCGAACGGGTCGCCGACCGCGCATGAGTGCCGCGCGCGCGTGGAGCCTGGGGGCCGCCGGCGCTCTCCTGTTGCCGCTGCTGCACCAGGATCCCTACCACCTCGATGTCCTCACCACGGTCTGGCTCTACAGCCTGCTGGCCCTGGGGCTGAACATCATCGTGGGCTGGGCGGGCTTACTGCACTTAGGGTATGCGGCCTTTTTCGCCATCGGCGCGTACACCTATGCGCTGCTGAGCGTGAAGCTCGGCTGTCCCTTTTGGTTGGGGATCGCCCCGGCCATGGCCGCGGCGGCGTTAGGGGCCGCGCTGGTGGGCACCACCGCGCTGCGCGTGCGCGGCGATTACCTGGCCATCGTCACGCTCGGGTTCGGCGAGATCGTGCGCATCAGCGTCACCAACTTAGGCCCATGGACCGGCGGGCCCAACGGGGTGCTCGGCATCGGGCACCCGAGGCTGTGGACGCCGCACGGCGTCTTCGATTTTGGCGTGGCGTCGCTGCCGTATTATTACTTGGCGCTGGCCGCCCTGCTCCTCGTGGCCGGGGTCTGTTGGCGGCTGGAGCGCTCGCGCGTGGCGCGCGCGTGGATGGCGGTGCGTGAAGATGAAATGGTGGCCGCCTGCGTCGGCATTCCGGTGCCGCAAATGAAGCTGTTGGCGCAAGCCTGTGGCGGCGCGCTGGCCGGATTGGCCGGCGCCATTTTTGCCGCCAAGCAGGGCACCGTCACGCCGGATAGCTTTGATTTCGTGCTCTCGGTCATGGTGTTGGCTATGGTGGTGCTGGGCGGCAGGGGCAGCATTCGGGGGGCTATCGTCGGGGCGCTGCTGCTGGGCGCACTGCCCGAGCTGCTGCGCGGGGCGAACCAATACCGCATGCTGATCTTTGGACTGTGCATGGTGCTGATGATGCGCTGGCGGCCGCAGGGCTTTTTTGGGACGCGTCATGGCCGCACTGCTTAGCCTCCAGGGCCTCAGCCAGCGGTTTGGCGGCGTGCAGGCGCTGGAGGAGGTGTCCTTCGAGATCGGCGTCGGGGAAGTCGTCGGCCTCATCGGCCCCAATGGGGCGGGCAAGACGACGCTGTTTAACTGCGTCACCGGCGTGCAGCGGCCGCTGCGCGGCGCGCTGCTGCTGGGCGGGGAGGCGCCCACCTCGCTGGTGGGCCTGAGTGCTTCTCAAATTGCCGAATGCGGCATTGCCCGCACGTTCCAGAATATCCGCCTCTTTGCCACGATGAGCGTGCTCGAGAACGTGCTGGTGGGCACGTATTTGCGCACCCACACCGGCCTGTGGGCGGCAGCCTGGCGCACCGGCGAGGCCTGCCGGGAAGAGCGCTGGGCGAAGGCCCGGGCGCTGGAGCTGTTGCGGTTGGTGGGCTTGAGCGGCCACGAGTCTGTCGCGGCCGGCACGCTGCCGTTTGGCCTGCAGCGGCGGCTGGAGATTGCGCGCGCGCTGGCCTGCGAGCCTTCGCTGTTGCTGCTCGATGAGCCGGCCGCGGGCCTCCACCCGGTGGAAAAACAAGCCCTGCTGGCGCTGCTGCAGCAATTGAACGGCCAGGGGCTCACGCTCTTGCTCATTGAGCATGATATGCAGGTGGTGATGCCCATCTCGCATCGCGTGGTGGTGCTCGACGAAGGCCGCAAAATCGCCGAGGGCCCGCCGGCCGCGATCCAGCGCGATCCGCGCGTCATCGAAGCGTATCTGGGTGCTGCGCTGGTGAAGGGGTAAGGGCATGTTGCAGGTAAGCCACGTGGTCGCCGGCTATGGCGCGATTGACTGCCTCCATGGCGTGTCGCTGGAGGTGCATCCTGGTGAGATCGTCGCACTGCTCGGGGCCAATGGGGCCGGCAAGACCACCACGCTGATGGCGATCTCCGGCCTGTTGCCATGCCGCGCAGGCAGGATCACTTTTGATGGCATGGACTTGCCGGACGAGTCCCCGGAGTCTCTGGTGCGCCGCGGCCTCTCCCATGTGCCGGAAGGCCGCCGTATTCTTGGCCGGCTCACGGTGGAGGAAAACCTGCGGCTCGGCGCGTACACGCGCGCGGACGCTGTGCAGGTCCACCAAGATCTGCAACGGGCCTACGCACTCTTTCCGATTCTCGCCAGTCGTCGACGGCAACTGGCCGGCACGCTTTCCGGAGGCGAGCAGCAAATGCTCGCCATCGCCCGCGGGTTAATGAGCCGCCCCAAATTGCTGCTGTTGGATGAGCCCTCGCTGGGTTTGGCGCCAAAAATGATTCAGCTCATGTTTGAGACCATCCAGCGCCTCAACCGTGAGGGGTTAACCATATTGCTGGTCGAACAAAACGCCTACCAAGCGCTGCACGTGGCCCATCGCGGCTATGTGTTGGAAACCGGTCGTGTTGTGCTGGAAGATACCGCCGCGCACCTGACCACCAATCCCCGCATCACAGCCGCCTACCTCGGCAGTTAGTCTTGGCTCGCTTCCTCTAGTATTAGCAAGCGCCAGACCTGGAAAAGTGGTCTTGCGCTTTGTCATTGCAAAAGCCCCTCAGGTATACTTTTTGATAAGACCACGTAATCACACATAACCCCCTGTGGCCTTCAGTGCGGGGGGTTTACGCACGTTTGAGGGAGCATGTGGCGTATTACACCCATCCATAGAGCGCTCGCTGGGCTGCTGACGGCCGCCATGCTCGGCACGAGCTTGCCGCCCGAAGCCCTCGCGCAGTCGCCTCTGTTTTGGTCTGCCTCCCGCGGCCAATCCCCCTTTGACCTGCAACACCTCGATCTCAATACGCTCAGCATCCCGCCGTCGCTGGGCCACATCGTGGAGCGCTGGCAGCCGGCAGGACGGGCCACCAGCCTGGTGTTTCATCTGCAAGATGTGCATGCGCATGCTCAGGCGCAGTTTCAACTCAGCGCCCTGATCGATGAGCTGCAGCAAGCCGCAGGCATCAAGCTCGTGGCGGTCGAAGGGACGGCTGGGCGGTGTGAAACCGAACTGTACACGACCTTACCGGATCCTCCTAGCACAGAGCAAGTCGCTCGGTTGTTTGTGCGCGAAGGCCTCTTTAGCGGGCCGGAGTATTACGCCATCACGCATCCGGAGCGCGTCCAACTCTGGGGTGTGGAGAATGACGCGGTCTTTCGCGAGCATCTCCAGGTCTCGTACGAGGGCAACCAGCAGGTGGATCTGTTGGCCAATATCTTGCATCGATTGCAACAGGGCTTGGAGGCTCAGACCGCCAAATATTGGCCAGCCACGATCCAGGAGCTGCATCGCTTAAGTCGCCACTACGAGAACGACCTCAGCGCAGAGAGCCTGGATGCCTTAATCAATGTGCTGCTGCAGGAGGGCAAGGCCCTGCATGTGGAGGAGGCGGCCTATCCGAACCTGCTGCGCTTGGAGGATGCGCGCTATGTCCTGCGTCGCGTGCGCCCCGCACAGATCAATCGCGAGCGCCGCCAATTGCTGCGGCAGCTGCAACAGCGCCTGCCGGCGGCTCAACGCCAGCAACTCGCCCGGTTGAATAGGCTTTTTGAGCGCGCGGCGCTGGATCCAGCGACCTACTACGCGGCGCTCACGCTGCTGGCCGGGGCGCAAGCGTCACGGTATCCCACCCTGATCCGCTATGGGCAGGCGCTGCGCAACGAGGCGGCCATTGCCCCGGCGGCGCTGCGGCAAGAGCTGCGCCAGTTGCGCGCGAGGATTGTCGAGGCCTCTCTGACGCCGGGCCCAGCGAAAAGTCTCGCCGCGCTGCTGGAGCGCATCGAGATCCTCCAGGCGCTGGTGCACACGCGCTTAGCCCCTGAAGAATTTGAAGCGTATCAGCAGTTTGCCCCGCAACTAGAGCCCGAGGCGTTCTTCAGCCTGGTGCAGGAGGTCATCGCTGATGCCCCCCCGGTTACGCCGCATGAGGTGCGGCAACTGCTCGGGGCCCTGGCGCCGTATGAGCGTTTCTATGCCTTAGCGCATCTGCGCGATGAAGCGCTGATACAAAACTTGCGTGCGGCGATGCAAGCGCAGGGTCTTACCTCTGCGGTGCTGGTGGCCGGGGGCTTCCACACACCCGGCATCGCAGCACAACTGCAGGCAGAAGGTGTCGCGTATGTCGTCATCGCTCCCCGCATGACGGAAGCGTTTGATCCCGCGTTGTATGAAGCGCGCTTGCGCAATGAGCTGCCCTCGCTGGAGACGCTGACCACTCGGCTGGAACAACAGACCCTGAGCGTCAGTCTGGGATTGGGCAGCAGTGGTCGTGTCTCGGCGCTCTTTCACTGGCTCGGCCAGAGCTTCCAGGTGCCCATGCGCGCCGGCCTCTGGGCGTATTTTGTGCAACTGAAGCAGTACCTGCAGGCGAAGACGAAGGACCGCTTCGCATGGCTCCAGGACTGGTTTATATCGAACCTGCCACTGGCTCAAGCGCTGGGTTGGACGTACGACCTCACGGGGGATGTCGCGACCTTGAGTGGTTGGGGCCAACAGGTGACGCTGAGTCCGCAAGCGCCGACAAGGGACCTTGGCACCGAATTATCCGCACCGCTCAAGACCCAGGTGGAAGGCCCCAGCGCATTCACCTTTGATTTGGGCGTTGCGGCGGTAGCGGCCGGTGCGGCCCTGGCAGGATGGGCCGCCTGGCTGGCGAGTCTTGGGGTCTCGCCGCCCTTGGCGCTGGGCGTAGGGGGGTTCTTGGGTTGGTATGGCATTGGGGCGATCGGCGTCGCACTCGGCGGTCGCACAGAGGCACCACGCGCTGGGTCAAGGGTACCCTTTGCGTACGCCGTGCCGACCGATGCCCTGGCGCTAGCGCACATGGCGGCAGAGGATGTCATGACGGCGCTGGAACGTGATTTTGAGCGCGTGGGCAGCGATCCGAGCACCCGGGTGGTTGGTGTGCTGGCTGGCGGCGATACCCCCCAACGCACGTATGAGCTGCTGGGGACGCCGAGATATGCCTCGCGTTTGAGCGCAGAGCAATGGAGCCGCGTGGACCTCTTCCTGGATGATGAGCGCGGCCCAGGGACCGATGATCCAGGAGCGCATCAGCGCATGATCGAAGAAAAGCTCCTGAAGGGGCTGCGGCAGATCGGTCGGCATCCAAGATTCCACCGGCTCTATGCAAAATCCTCAGATCTGACAGTGGAAGCGTGGCCCGCGCTGGTGGAGGAGTATAAGTCACAGTTGCTGCAGGCGCTCCACGACGCAGGAGATCAATTCGCCTTCGTCATGAAGGGGGTGGGCACCGACGGGCGACTGGGTTCGCTATTTCCAGAGAGCGCTGCGCTGGATGAAACGGCACTGGGATATACGGTGCTGCAGCGCGAGGGCGGATGGGGCATGACCCTCACACTGCCGGCACTGGCCGTTTCCAATAAAACGCTCCTACTGATGTCAGGGCAGCACAAGCGCCTGGCGTGGGGCCACATGCGCCGCGACTTGCGTGAGGATCCTGCGACCGCTCAGCAAGCGCTGCGTAAAACACCCGCGCGTGCCATTTGGGAAGCCCCGAATGTAAAACTGCTCATCGACCGTGCAGCGCTCCAGTGGCCCCAGCGTACCTTCAGCTGGACCGGAGGCACGGTGAAGGTGGATGTGCGCAAAGGCACCGATTCGCAAGGCCCCATCCTGTTGTTGGAACATGGGCTGTGGAGTCGTGGGACCTGGGAAACCCAAATGACAACCATCCCTGAGGAAATCACCGTTGCGTCGGTGCATCGCGGTGAGCTGCCCTGGCTGGTGCGCCTGCGCGGCCGCAAGGCAGTGCATCAGCACTGGGCCGATGGGTTGGAAGCGGTGGTGCAGGGCTATCTGGCCGAAGGTCGGCCGGTGGGATTGGTTGGGCATTCTGCCGCCGCGATGCTGATCAAGCTCGCGGCGTCTGACCCTCAGCGCTACCCAGGGATTAACCAGCTCATCCGCGAGAGCAAAGTCGTGCTCTCCCACCCGTTCTCGACCGCAGATATTCAACACGCGACCAAGAACATCGCTGATCTGCTGTATCAGCACCGAGAACGGCTGCCGCGGGCAGTGCTGCCACTGCTCTGGGCGATTCGTCTGAGCCTCTCCGAGCGCTTAGGGGGGGTGCGCGAGTTTGCCATCGAGCGCGTGCCGCGAGCCGCGATGTATTGGTTCACGTACAGCGTGCCGCAGCTGCTCATCCTGATGGCCGAGACCCTGGGGCGCTCACGCCTCACGCCGGAAACAGCCAGCGAGATTCTGGAGATTGCCGGCCTGCCGCCTCTTTGGGATCCGGTGCTGTTGGAGGAAACCAGCCGCAGCTCGATCAATCTCATGATTCTTGAGTTGGATGCCATGCTGCATTATCCCCGCTCGGAAGAGGTGGCGGCCGAAGCCGCGATCAAGGCTTCCGGTGGGCAAGTGCTCACCATTGCCGACCCCAAGGACCCGCTGGTGGAGCTGAGCAACGCCGCCGCTGCCAACAAGCGCATGGGCGGCAAGCTCTGGCGCATGAACGAGAACTTGCCTAAAAAAGGCCTGAAGCGCCATCTCTCCCACTTGGAGAAGGAGCAGCGCTGGAACGCCCGAGTGTTGAACTTCCTCTTCGATTATCCACT
>JAGVGS010000143.1 GCA_020057015.1 Candidatus Omnitrophota bacterium
TTGCCCTTGAGGGTGGAGACGTGCAGCAAGATCGGCCCGCTCATCTGCTTGAGGTTCTTGAGGGTGCTGATCAGCTCACGCAGGTTGTGGCCGTCGATCGGGCCCACGTAGCGAAACCCCAGCTCCTCAAAGACCATCCCCGGCGTCAGCAGCCCCTTCACCGACTCTTCCATCTTCTTCCCTAAGCGCACCAGCGCGGTGCCATGGGGCAGCTTGCGCACCAGCTTTTCCACATCTTTGCGGATGCGGTTGTAGCCGGGGTTGGTGATGAGGCGGTTGAGGTACCGGCTGAGGCCCCCGATGGGCTGGGAGATCGACATGCGGTTGTCGTTGAGCACCACCACCACATTGGTCTTCAGGTGCCCGATGTGGTTCAACGCCTCGAGCGCCATGCCCTCGCCGAGGCTGGCATCGCCGATGATCGCGACCACATGACGCCGGGCGCGTTCCTGGTCGCGCGCCATGGCCAGGCCCAGCGCGGTGGAGAGCACCGTGCCGCCATGCCCTGTCGTGAAGAGATCGTACGCCGGGCTTTCGTCTTTGTTGTTGAAGCCGGTGAGCCCCTTGTATTGCTTGAGCGTCTTGAACTGCGCGCGCCGGCCGGTGATGAGCTTATGGGTGAAGGCCTGATAGCCCATGTCCCACACCAGCTGGTCTTCCGGCGCGTTATAGGCGTAGTGCAGCGCCAGGCACAACTCCACGGCCCCCAGGCTGGAGGCAAGGTGGCCGCCCAGACCCGAGATCGTGCCAATGAGTTCCTCGCGGATCTCCCGGGCGAGCGCAGCCAGTTGCGCGACATTCAGCGCTTTGAGGTCTGCCGGCCGAGCGATCTGATCCAAATAGCCCATCGTCGGGGTCTTCGCGCCTCGTTAGCTGGTCGAGGCCAGCCACATCGCCGCATCGCGCAACAAGCCGGCGCGCGCCCCAAAGGGCTGCAGCGCGTCAATGCCCCGGTGGATGAGCCGCTGCGCCTCGAGCTGGGCTTCGGCCGCACCCATCGCCTGGGCCAAGCCTTCCCGGTCGTGCACGTCATCGATCAGCTGAAACGCCAGGCCGATGTGCTGGCCGAAGCGCTGCAGGCGCTTGAGGGCCTCCGGCTTGGCCCCGCCGGCTAGCCCGCCGGCCATCACGCTGCCGGCAATGAGAGCCGCGGTCTTGCGCTGCGCGATGTCGCGCAGAATTTTCTCCGTGCCGCTCCACACCTGGCTGATCACCTGCAGATCCAACACCTGGCCGCCGATGAGGCCCGTGGTGCCGCAGGCATGCGCCACTTCCTGGATAATCGCGCCGACATTGGGCACCTGGCTCTTGGCGAGCACCTCGAAGGCCAGGGTCAGCAGCGCATCGCCTACCAGGACGGCATTGCCTTCGCCGAACTTGCGGTGCACCGTCATCTGGCCCCGCCGCTCATCCGAATTGTCCATAGCCGGCAGGTCGTCGTGCACCAGCGAATACGTGTGCACCAGCTCAAGCGCACAGGCCACCGGCAGCGCTAAGCGCGCCGGCTTGCCCAGGGCTTCACAGCCGCCCAGCACGAGCAGCGGGCGGAAGCGCTTACCGCCTCCCAGCATCGCGTAGCGCATCGCCTCATGCAGCACCTGCGGCGGGGTCGCCGCGCTGGGCAGGCTCCGCTCGAGGCTCTGGTTGACCAACGTGATTAGGGACTCCAGCCGTCGCTGAGCCGCCGGGCTCAGCGTCGGGCGCGAAGGGCGCTCAACTGGAGCGGTCTTCGGACTGCCTGCGGTCATGAGTGTCGTCATCCGTCTCCTCATCGAAGGGGACCAGGGCGGCATCCCCGATGTTGGTTTTGACCAACAGCTCCACCTTCTTCTTCGCCTGCTCCAGCTTCTGCGCGAGCAAACGGGCCAGTTTCGTGCCTTCTTCAAACTTCTTCAACCGCGTCTCCAGATCCAGCTCCGAGCGGTCCAGCTCACCGACCAGCTTTTCAAGACGCTTGAGCGCGTCTTCGTATTTGACCTCAGACATCGGCCACCGTCACGGTGCTGGTGATGCGCCCCTTCGCCACCAGTGTCTCCAGCTCATCGCCTACGCGCACCGCTGCGGGGTCCGTCACGATGCGATGCCCCGGCGTAAGGCGCGTGATGCTATAGCCCCGTCCCAGCACCGCCAAGGGGCTCAGCGCGTGCAGCCGCCCAGCGAGGCCCTGCAGCCGCTGCTCATCGCTGGCCAGGGCGTAGTGCATGGACTGGGTCATCTGGCCGCGCAACTCCGTGATCCGCGCCTCGTAGCGCTGCAGCTGATTCAGCGGGTGTAGCAGGCGCAGCCGGCCGCCCAGATCGTCCAGCCCCTGCTCTTGCGTCTCCAGCCAGCGGCCCATGCCCTCAGTGAGCTGCTCGATCAGAGCCTGCGCTTCATCGGCGAGCTGCTGCTTGTGGTGCGCCAACTGTTGGGCCGCATGCGTAGGGGTCGAGGCGCGCAGGTCGGAGACATAATCCGCGATCGTCCAATGGTCTTCATGCCCAATGGCTGAAATCACCGGGATGACGGAAGCGACAATCGCGCGGGCCACGCATTCCTCGTTGAAGGCCCAGAGCTCCTCGAGGCTGCCGCCCCCGCGCGCGACGATCAGCACATCGGCGAGCTTGCGCGCATTCGCCACTTGCAAAGCCTCGACAATCTCCTCGGCCGCCCCCTCGCCCTGCACGCGCACCGGGAGCACAATCAGGTGAAACAGGCCGCGCAGCCGGGCGAGCATGTCCTGCACCACCGAGCCGGTCGGCGAGGTGATCAGCCCGATGCGCTCCGGCATGGAAGGCATCGGCCGCTTGCGCGCCTCGTCGAACAAACCTTCGGCCTGCAGGCGCTGCTTCATCTGCTCAAACGCTTTTTGCAGCTCACCGAGGCCCCGCAGCTCCACGCGCAGCACGCGCAGCTGGTATTGACCCCGCCCTTCGTAGGTGGTTACCTCGCCCAGGCAGAGCACTTTCATGCCGTCTTCCAGCCGCACCTGCAGGTGCTGATTGGCCCCCTTGAAAAAAGCGCAGGGCAGCACGAGCCTGGAGCCGAAGCGATCGGTCACCTGGTCATCGACCAGCGTGAAATAGATATGCCCGGACGTGGGATAGCTGCAATTGGACAGCTCGCCTTCAATCCAGACTGGTGCTGGAAACTGCTGGCCGATGGCGCCCTTGATGCGGCTGACCACCTGGGCCACGGTAAGGGCGGGGGCCGCCACCTCGGCTGCCGGCGTGCTACTTCGCATCGCGCACCGCGCCTTCCATGGTCCGGGTGAAGCGCTCGATCCTCACCGCCTTGCCTGACACCGGATTGACCTCGAGGAGGATGCCGCGCATCTGGATGTTGCTCTCAGCCACTTCGGCGCGGTTGGGAATGTTCGACAAGAAACGCTCCAGGATCTGGTCGACCCGGCGGCCAATGACCGAGTCGTACGGCCCCACCATCCCGAGGTCCGTGATATACGCGGTCCCCTGCGGCAGGAGGCGCTCATCGGCGGTGGGCACATGGCTGTGCGTCCCAAACACGCAGGAGACCTTGCCATCGAGATACCAGCCCATGGCGTTTTTCTCGCTCGTGGCTTCCGCGTGCATGTCGACGATGATGACCGGGGTGATCAGCTTGAGGCGCGCCACTTCCCGCTCCGCGGTGCGAAACGGGCAGTCGAGCGGCTCCATAAAGACGCGCCCCATCACGTTGATCACGCCGACCTTCTGCCCCTCCAGCGTCTCGACCACGGTGCTGCCTGAGCCCGGCGCCCCATTGGGGTAATTCGCCGGCCGAATCACCCGCGGGTCGAGGTTCAAGAGCTCCGGGGCGTCCTTCATCTTCCAGACATGGTTGCCTGAGGTCAGCACATCACACCCCGCCCGGAAGAGATCATCAGCAATCGCCCGGGTAATCCCGGCCCCGGCCGCGGCATTCTCGCAATTGGCGATCACAAGATCGAGTTTCAGCTCCTCGCGCACGTCACGCAGCTGGCGCTCGACGATCGCGCGCCCGGGCCGCCCGACAATATCCCCAATCGCCAGTATCCGCATGCGTCCTTGGTCGGCTGCTTAGCGCGCGTACTCAATCGAGCGCGTCTCCCGGATGACGGTGATCTTGATCTGCCCCGGAAATTCGATGGAGCCCTCCACCTTGCGCTTGATCTCCCGCGAGAGCGAGATCGCCTCGAGATCGGTCACGCGCTCGGGCTGCACGATCACGCGCACCTCGCGCCCGGCCTGAATGGCATAGGCCTTCTCGACCCCCTGGAACGAGTCGCAGATGGCCTCCAGCGCATGCAGCCGCTTGATGTAGTTCTCGAGCGTATCGCCCCGGGCCCCGGGGCGCGAGCCGCTGATGGAATCCGCGATGATGGTGAGCACCGCGTATAACGTGGTGGGAGCCACGTCCTCGTGATGCGCTTCGATGGCGTGCACCACCTCCGGACTCTCGCCGTATTTCTTGGCCAATTCCCCGCCGATGATGGCATGCGGCCCTTCCACCTCGTGGCTGACCGCCTTGCCGATGTCATGCAGCAATCCGCAGCGGCGCGCCAAGCGCTGGTCGAGCCCCAGCTCCGCGGCGATCATGCCGCAGAGATAGCCGGTTTCCTTGGAATGCACCAGCACGTTCTGGCCGTAGCTCGTGCGATAGCGCAGGCGGCCCATGAGCTTGATGAGCTCGCGGTTGACGTTCTGCGAGCCCAGCTCCTGCATCGTCTTCTCGCCTTCCTGCTCGAGGTGCTGCTGGAACTCCTTGCGCACCTTCTCGACGATCTCCTCGATGCGCGCCGGGTGGATGCGCCCGTCGCCCATCAGCTTCTCGAGCGACTGGCGCGCGATCTCGCGCCGCACGGTGTCAAAGGACGAGAGCGTCACCACATCGGGCGTGTCATCGACGATGAGGTCGACCCCGGTGGCCATCTCAAAGGCCTTGATGTTGCGGCCCTCGCGGCCGATGATGCGCCCCTTCATGTCCTCGTTCGGCAGGTGGATCACGGCCGTCGTGGACTCCACCGTGAACTCCGCGGCCATGCGCTGCATGGTCTCGGTGAGGATGCGCTTGGAGAGCATCTGCGCGTCGCGCCGGGTTTCCTCATCGACCCGCTTGATCACCTGCCCAGCTTCGGAGCGGCAGTCCTGCTCGATGCGCGAGAGCAAGAGCTGCTTGGCGTCCTCGGCCGCCAGGCCGGTGATCGTCTTGAGCTGCTCTTTTTCCTGCGCGATGAGCGCTCCGAGCTGCTCATCCTTAACTTTCAATTGCTGCTCGCGATTGGCGAATTGCTTGTCGCGTTCGCCGAGGTCTTTTTCTTTGCGGTCGAGCTGGTCGAGCTTGCGGTCCAGCAGCTCTTCGCGCTGGTGCAGCCGCTTTTCGAGCTGGCCCAGCTCGGTGCGGCGCTCTTTGGTCTTCTCCTCAAACTCCTGGCGCAGCGCGACGAGCTGCTCCTTGGCACTCAACTCGGCTTGCTTGCCTACGGTCTCGGCTCTCCGCGCCGCTTCTTCCAGCACGCGCTTGGCTTGCAGCTCGGCGCTGTCTGAGGCCTTCTTATTGACGAGCTGCCGCAGCCAGTAGCCGGCGCCGAACCCTACTACGGCCACAACGATGGAACTGATCAGGACCCATACCATGGCGAGGTCACCTCAATGAACGGATGATGCGCTCTGCCCGCTTCTCGTGCCTGGGCAGAACCGGTTTAGGCGGCCAGCACCTGAGTGACGGCGCGGTCGTGTGCAGCCATGGGCAGGCAATCAAAGAGTTGGCAGGCATAGCTCAGCCCCACCGTGGGCGTGGTGCGCGGCAAGCGCTCGAGCCACCGGTCGAAGAACCCGAGGCCGTGGCCCAGCCGATAGCCCTCACGGTCGAACGCCAGCCCTGGAATCAGGGCCAGGTCGATGCGGCCAGCCGCCACCGGACGCCGAAGGGCCGGCAGCGGTTCCCAGACGCCGAACGCCCCAGGGGCCAATTCGGTGTTGGGATCGTAGATCTCGCTGCAGGCCAGGAGTCGAGTACCGGGCTTGACCACGGGGACGACCACGCGCTTAGCCTTCGCCAACATTACTTCGATCAACCGCCATGTTTGCACTTCATAAGGCAGGGCCACGTAGCAGAACACCACGCGAGCCTGCCGAAACGCCGTCAGCCGAAGCACTTGCCGCCGTATTGCTTCACTGCGTTGACGCCGTTCGTCCTCCTTTTGCTGTTTGAGCCGACGTAAACACGTCGTCCTTAACGTGCCCTTAGATATGGAAGACATACCGATGGTCGAGGGGTTCCCCCGCCTCGGCCCGCACTTCTTCACACAGATCTTCCAGCGTAATGCCTTCGAGTGACGCGGTGAGCCGCTCATGCACGCAGCGCTGCACCGTGTGCGCGATGCGCTGCGCGTGCGCCGAAGCCGTGGTCCCGCGCACCACCCGCACGCTCTGCCCGGCGACCCCGTTGGTTTGGCTATCCAGGATGCGCACGATGGCCGCCATCGTAATCTGCCCGGCCGGCTTGGCAAGCAAATAGCCGCCTCGCGGGCCCCGGATGCTCGTCACCATGCCCTGGCGCTTGAGCCGATGCAAGAGCTGCTCCAGGTAAGCGACGGAAAGAGCCTGGCGGTGGGCGATATGCGCGGCGGATACCGGCCCATGGCCGGCGGCAAACGCTAACTCGATGAGTGCGCGCATGCCATAGGTCGACCGCGTCGAAAGCTTCATGACCTTGCTATTATAAGATATCCTACCAAATCTATCAAGATACGAAAAA
>JAGVGS010000106.1 GCA_020057015.1 Candidatus Omnitrophota bacterium
CACGCCGAGGTCCTCGAAGATGCTCGAGAAATCGGCGTTGCGGAAGATGTCCTCCGTCGAGTAGCGCTGGTCGAACCCGCCGTGGCCGTACTGGTCGTAGACCGCGCGTTTTTGCTTATCCGAGAGCACGGCATAGGCCTCGGAGAGTTCCTTGAACTTCTCCTCAGCCTCCTTCTTCTGCTCTGCCGGCACGCGGTCAGGGTGGAACTTTAGCGCCAGCCCGCGGTACGCGCGCTTGATCTCATCCTCGGTGGCATGTTTCGCGATCCCGAGGATCTCATAGTAGTCCCGTTTGGTCGTGGGCATGACACCCTTAGCTTAACTGTCGGACTTATACAGCGCCCCAATGGCAGCCCCAGCCAGGGCGATCTCAACCAGCCCGCCCGCCAGCCAGCTGAAAATCAGGGAGGTCGGGTACGGGTAGATCACGTAGCTCATCAGGCTGCATGGCCCCATGAGCAACAGCCCCATCAGCAGGCCGAAGCGTACCCCTTGCATGAGGCCGCCGCGGTCCGGCTGGTAGCCTTTCGCGTACACGGCAGTCAGGAGCAGGCTCAACAGCGCCTGGCTCACGAACATGAGGGGCATGAGCCGTTGCATCTCAGCCGCCGGCCGCCACCACGCCGCATGCGCCTGGTAGAAATCCCCTAGCCACACCTGGTGGATGCCCAGATCAGCCACAAAAATAACGCCGAAGGCCCCGAGAGCCGCGAACATCCCTCGCTTGAGGTTCATGCCCCCTCCCCTGGGTTACTTCTTGTCGTCCTGCACCTTGAACTCGGCATCAACCACCTGCTCCCCAGGCTTCGCGTCGCTCTTGGGCGCTTCCTCCCCACCGGATCCTGCTGCCGCCTGGCCCTGCTCCCCGCCCTTGGGCTGCGCCTTCTTGTAGACTTCCTCGGCCAGCTTATGCGAAGCCTGCATCAGAGCCTCGGTGCTGCGCTTGATCGTCTCCGTGTTCTCTGACTTCAGCGCCTCGCGCAGCACCTTGATCTTCTCCTCGATATTGGCGCGATCTTCAGCGTTGAGCTTCTCGCCTAGCTCCTTCAAGCTCTTCTCGGTCGAGTAGGCCAGCTGGTCGCCCTGGTTCTTGGCCTCCGCCAACTCCTTGCGCAGCTTATCGGCCTCGGCAAACTGCTCGGCCTGCTTCACCATTTTCTCGATTTCTTCCTTCGAGAGCTTATCGGGCGCGGTGATCTTGATCGACTGCTCCTTGCCGGTGCCGAGGTCTTTGGCCGAGACATGCACGATGCCGTTGGCATCGATGTCAAAGGCCACCTCGACCTGCGGCACGCCGCGGGGGGCCGGCGGGATCCCGACCAAGTCAAAACGGCCCAGCTCTGTGTTGTCGGCGGCCATCTGCCGCTCGCCTTGCAGCACGCGCACCGTGACCGCCGATTGGTTGTCATCGGCCGTCGAGAACACCTGCGCCTTGCGCGTGGGCACGGTGGTATTGCGCTCGATGAGCTTCGTGAACACCCCACCCATGGTTTCGATGCCCATCGACAAGGGGGTCACGTCCAACAGCAGCACGTCCTTGACCTCGCCCTTGATGATGCCGACTTGCACCGCGGCCCCCATCGCGACACATTCCATCGGGTCCACGCCGCGCTCGACCTTCTTGCCGGCCACTTCCTCCACGAACCGCTGCACGATGGGCATGCGCGTCGGACCGCCCACCAGAATGATCCGGTCGATCTCCGCGGCCTTCAGCTTGGCATCGGCCATGGCCTGCTCCACCGGCTTGCGGCAGCGGTTGATGATCGGCTCCACCAGGCGCTCTAGGATCGCGCGGGTGAGCTTCATCGTCAGGTGCTTCGGGCCTGCCGCATCCGCCGTGATAAACGGCAGGTTGATGTCGGTCTCGATCACGTTGGAGAGCTCAATCTTCGCCTTCTCCGCGGCTTCGCGGATGCGCTGGGCGGCCATCTTGTCGTTGCGCACGTCGATGCCGGACTCCTTCTTGAACTCTCCGGCGATGTAGTCGACCAGGGTGAGGTCCATGTCGGTGCCCCCGAGCTGCGTGTCCCCGCTCGTGGACTTCACCTCAAAGACCCCTTGCGCCATGTCCATGACCGTGACATCCAGCGTGCCGCCGCCGAGGTCGAACACCAGGATCTTCTGCTCCTTGCCCGCCTTATCCAACCCATAGGCCAGGCAGGCCGCGGTAGGCTCGTTGACGATGCGCAGCACTTCCAGGCCGGCGATGGCACCGGCGTCTTTGGTCGCCTGACGCTGGTTGTCGTTGAAATAGGCCGGCACGGTGATCACGACCTCCTTCACCGGCTCGCCCAGATACGCCTCGGCGTCGCGCTTCACCTTTTGCAGAATGAACGCCGAGATTTGCTGCGGCGTGTAGTCCTTGCCGTAGATGCGGTACATGTGCTCGGTGCCCATTTTGCGCTTGGCCGCGAGCACCGTGCCTTCGGGGTTGGTGGCGGCCTGGCGGCGCGCCGGCTCGCCCACGAGCAGCTGCCCGTCTTTCGTAAAGGCCACCACCGAGGGAAACGCCTTGCCGCCGATGCTCGTGCCCTCGGCCGAGGGGATAATGGTCGGGCGGCCGTGCTCCATCACGGCGCACGCGGAATTCGAAGTCCCCAGATCAATGCCGATCACTTTAGCCATGTTCAGATCCTCCTGCGTTATTCGGTTTGCGGATCGATCGCTGGTGCGCTGTCCTGTTGAGGCGCTGCCTTGCCCACCTTCACCATGGCCGGGCGCAGCACCTTCCCGTGCATGGTGTAGCCCACATGCAGCTCTTCGAGCACCTTGCCCTCCTTGGCGCCCTCGCCAGCGTCCGCGTGCGCCACCGCCTCGTGCCGGTGCGGGTCAAACGGCTCGCCCACCACGCGCATGCGCTCGACGCCTTCTGTTTGCAACAAGGCCAGCAGCTGCCGATGAATGAGCTGCACGCCCTTCACCAAATCCGCCGCCTCGGCGCGCTTCTCGGCCGCCACCAGCGCCTGATCCAGGCTGTCCACGATCGGCAGCAGGCCGCGGACCATCATCTCTGCGGCGTACTTGGCAAATTCTTCCTTTTCACGGGTCAGGCGCTTGCGCGTGTTGTCAAATTCGGCGAGCGCGCGCAGGTACTGGTCTTTCGTCTGCCGCAGCTCTTCTTCGAGCCGGCCCACCTGCTCGGCCGGCGCGGGCGCAGCCACCGGGGGCACCTCGGGCTTCTTCTCCTTCATCACCAGCCCTGCTCCCAGCGGGTCAGCAACTCGGTCACGCAGCGCGCGGTCGCTTCCACCGTCGCGCGCACCTGGGGGTAGTCCATGCGCGTGGGGCCCAGCACCCCGATGCCGCCGATCGCCGCCGGCCCGATGCCAAAGGACGCGGTGACATAGCTGCACGCTTCCAGATGCGGCAGGGCGATCTCGTGGCCGATCCGCACATGCACGCCGCGCCCGGCTAAATCCTGCCGCAGGCGCTCGACCAGGGGGGCCTGCGTATCCAACCCGCGCAACAGGTCATGCGTGCGCCGCGGGTGGCCGGCGAACTCTGGCTGGGCCACGAGGTAGCTCGTGCCCTCCCACAGCAGCCGCTCGCTGGGCTCGGTGGAAAGCGCATGCTGCAAAATATCAAGCGAGCGCTTCACCATGTAATAGAACGAATCCGACTCGGCGAGCAAGCGCCGTTGCAGCGAGTCGATCAAGCCCTCAAAGGGCTGGCCGCCCAGCTCCTCATTCAGAAACCGCGCTAAGGCAGAGGCCTCCTCGCGGCTCAACGGCTGCTCCAGTTCCACCACGTGCGAAGCGATCAATTCCTCGTTGGCAATGAGCACGCAGAGGAGCTTGCGCACGCTCAAGGGGACCAGCTCAATCTGCCGCACTTTGCTGTGGCGCACGGTGGGCGCGACCACGAACACCCCCAACTGGGTCAGTTCAGCCAACGCGATCCCGGCGCGCTCCAGCAACTGCGCCACATCCAGCTCCCCTGGCTCAATCGCCACCGCCAGCTGCTGCAACTGATCCGATGGCAGCCGGCGCTGGTCCATCACCGCATCCACATAAAACCGGTACCCGCGCTCTGTGGGCACGCGCCCGGCCGAGGTGTGGGGCTGCTCCACATACCCCATTGCCTCGAGCTCGGACATCACATTCCGGATGGTCGCGGAGCTGACCGCCGGGCGCAGCTTGCGCGCAATAAACTCCGAGCCTACCGGGGCAGCGGTCGCCACATACGCCTCTACAATGAGGCGCAGGATATTGTTTCTCCTTTGATCGAAGTCACTTAGAGGCATGGCACCCTTATGATTAGCACTCTATCTAAATGAGTGCTAATGCAATTGTAGCGCGCTGTGGAGTGCCTGTCAAGCGACCTGCGTGCTTTTTGGTAGTTGGTCCCTGATGGTCTCGAGCAGCTGGTCAATGCCCTGACCGGTCTTGGCTGAAATCGACACTGAGACGCCGTAGGCTTGCTCCAATGCCGGTCGCGCGTGCGCCGTGGCGCTGGCCAGATCGCACTTGTTGAGCACGGTGATGATCGGCTTATCCGCCAGGGCGAGGGTGGCGAGCACTTGCTCGACCGCTCGGGCATGCTCGCTCAAGCGCGGATGCGAGGCATCCAGCACGTGCAGCAAGAGCGCAGCATCACGCGCCTCTTCCAGCGTCGCGTGGAAGGCTTCGATCAAGTGATGCGGGAGATGATGCAGGAAGCCCACGGTGTCGGTGAGCACCAACTGCTCCCCGCCCGGCAGCCGCAAGCGGCGCGCCAAGGGATCGAGCGTCGTGAAGAGCTGATGCCGCGCGACCGCGCCGGCCCCGGTCAGACGATTCAGCAGTGTGGTCTTGCCTGCATTGGTGTACCCCACGAGGGCCACCACCGGCACGCGGGTCTCCCGCCGGCGCTGGCGGGTGGCGGCGCGCCGGGCCTCGAGCTTCTCCAACGACTCCTGAAGCCGCGCAATGCGCGTGCGGATGCGGCGGCGATCAATTTCGAGCTTTTGTTCCCCCGGGCCGCGCGTGCCGATCCCGCCCCCGAGCCTGGAAAGCATCACACCCTTGCCCGTGAGACGCGGCAGCAGATATTGCAGCTGGGCCAGCTCCACTTGCACTTGGCCTTCTTGAGATTTCGCCCGCTGGGCAAATATATCGAGGATGAGCTGGGTGCGATCGAGGGTCTTCACCCCCACCGCCTCTTCGATATTGCGCTGCTGGGCGGGTGAGAGCTCCTGATTGAAGATGACCAAGTTCGCGCCCTGCCCGTGCACCAGGTCGTGGATTTCCTGCAGCTTGCCGGTCCCTAGAAACGTGCCGGCCACCGGCTGATGGCGACGGGCCAGCACCTCGGTCACCACCGCACAGCCCGAGGAGACGGCCAGCTCGCGCAGCTCCTGGGCTTCGTCCTCCACACTCCAGGGAGCGCGGTCGCGCGTAAAGCGGGGGTCGAGTTCAACACTGACAAGGACAGCACGTTCGTTGGGCATGGGATCCTTTAGGTGAGGCGACGGCAAGGCGCCGCGAGGTCAGCGGCCAACCGCCGGAGGCTCGCTGAGGAGGGGTGCGGGCTCGGAGGTGTTGCTGCGCACCAGCGGCAAGATGCGCGCGGCACTCTCCCAAGGGTGCTCGTCGGGCTTCAGCTCGACCCACTGCACCCCCGGCGTCTGGCGGAACCAGGTCATCTGGCGCTTGGCGTAGTGGCGCACGCGCTGCTGCCACGTCTCGGTAATCTCCTTGAGGCTCTTGACCCCGTGCAGGTATTGCTCAATATCCGCCAGCCCGTGGATCTGGCGCGCGGTGCGCGACAGGGGCCGCTTGAGCACCTGCCGCACTTCGTTGATCACGCCCTCTTCATAGAGCATGTGCAGCAAGCGCGCGTTGATGCGCTGGTACAGCTCTTCGCGCTCGCGCGTCAGCCCGATCACGGTGACCGGACCCTCAAACAGCTCGCTGCGCGCCTGGCGCCACCAGCTCGAGAGCGGCTTACCGGTGAGGGCGTAGACTTCCAGCGCCCGGATGATGCGCCGCGCGTCGTTGGGGTGGATGCGCGAAGCCGCCGTCGCGTCGATGCCCTGCAAGCGGTTGTGCAGCGAGGGGCTGCCGGTTTGCCGGCACTCGTGCCAGAGCTGCTCGCGCACCCGCACATCGCCGGCCGGCGCGTCGCAGAGGCCCTCGGTGATCGCCTTGAGGTACAGCCCGGTGCCGCCCACCAGCAGCACCCGTTTGCCCCGCGAGAGGAGATACTCAATGACCGGCAGCGCCATCTGATGATACTGCCCGGCGCTGAAATTCTCGGTAGGCTCAATGCAATCCAAGAGGTGGTGCTGCACTAGGGCGCGTTGCGCCCGGGTGGGAGCTTGGGAGAGGAGCGGTACCTGGCGGTACACCTGCATCGAATCGCAGGAGACGATCTCGGCATCCAGAGCCAGGGCGAGTTCCACCGCGATCGCGGTTTTGCCCACTGCCGTGGGGCCGACCAGAGCGACGATCCGCTGCATGCTGCACCTCGGCGATGTAAAGTCGCCTCGTTAGCCGTGCACTTCACCAAACAGCGTATGCGCCACAGCCCGGGTCATGCGTACCGGCACCAACTGCCCGGCCAAGCGCGCGGGGCTTGCCACTACCACCCCGTGATTCCCCCGGGTGCGACCGAACCATTGTCCTCCAAACTTACCCGGCTCTTCAACAAGAATTTCCATCACCTGCCCTTCCAGCGCCTTCGCGCGCTGGGCCTCTATGTGCCCTTGGAGCGCCAGCAGCTCTTGATGGCGCGCCTCCTTCACTTCGTGCGGCACATCGTCCTCGCGGGCAGCCGCCTCGGTGCCGGGCCTAGGCGAATACTTGAAAAGGTAGGCGCTGTCATAGCGCACCTCACGCAGCAAGCGCGCGGTGGCCTCCACATCCTCCTCGGTCTCGCCGGGGAAGCCCACGATGATATCAGTCGAGAGGCTGATGGTCGGCACCAGCCGGCGCAGCTGCTCAATCTTGGTGAGATAGTGCTCGACCGTGTAGCCCCGGCGCATGGCGCGCAGGATGCGGTTCGATCCGGATTGCGCAGGCAGGTGCAGCCATTCGCACACGCTGCGACACTCAGCCATGGCCCGAAAAAGCCGCTCATTCGCATCAAACGGATGGCTGGTCGTAAACCGGATCCGCACCTGGGCGGGTCCTGTCGCAGTGCCACCCCCACCGTCCTCGCCCCGCCGCACTATCGGCGTCGTTGGCTGCGGCCGGCGGGGGACCCCTGCACCGCGCCACCCGCCCAGATGGGGTCCCTGCAGCGAAGCATCAATGCTCCGCAACAGTTGCGGAAAATCCAGGAGTGCGTCGGCGTCTTGCTCTAAGAGGCGCAGCCGTCCCAGTGGCCCCATATAGCCGCTGCCGTCGGGAAACCGCTTGCCGTAGGAGTTGACGTTTTGCCCGAGCAAAATGACTTCCTGATAGCCGGCCCGGTGGAGGGTGTTGATTTCTTGGAGGATCTCTTCGGCAGGGCGCGAGACTTCCTGGCCGCGGGTCTTGGGCACGATGCAGTAGGTGCAGGCCTTATCGCAGCCCTCCATGATCGTGACGAAGGCGCGCACCCCAGGCTTGCGAAAGTCGCCTGCCGGCTTGGCCTCCAGCGGCCTAAACTCGCGGCCTACCGCCATGACGCGCGCCTGGCCGTTCAGATGGCCTCGCTGCCGCTTCTCTTGGATCTCGGCCAGCAGATACGGCAGATCATACAGCTCAGCTGGGCCGGCCACGAGGTCCAGCCCAGGGATACGCTTAAAGAGGTGATCTTGCTGCAGCTTGGCCATGCAGCCAATAAAACCCAGCACCAGGTCAGGCCGCTGTACCTTCATCTCCGCGAGCTCAAACATCTTGCCCATCGCCCGATCTTCCGCATGCTGGCGCACCGAGCAGGTGTTGAGCAAGATGACATCGGCCCCCTCGGGCTGCTGCGCGATCTCGTAGCCCTGGGCGGTCAGCATCCCCAGGACCTCTTCCGAGTCCCGCTCATTCATCTGGCATCCAAAGCTGCGGACGTACACGGCTCGCTTCATGTTCCTGTATGCTCTGTCATCAGGTTTTGAATGGCTCGTTGAGCATCCTCTGAGAACAAATCATCTTGAGCTTCATAACGAAGGAACTCGAGAAGGGCCTCGCGTTGACGAGCAGAAAACCGTTTGAGTCGCGCATCCCTCTACTCGCCCGCCGTAATGCCTTTGAGCGGAGAGCCTGACGAGCGCGGTTCTGAAAACCAAAAAGCGAGATATTGACCGATGACCCCGCACTCTCCCTCAAGCTCCGCCAGGAGATAGGCAGGCAAGAAATAGCGAAAGGATTCCGGGGTGAGAATCCCCAGGTCATCATGGAAAATTCTCAGCTTCTCCTCGGAGTATCCTTGTCGACTTGCGAGTTTAAGATATTCTACGACCTCTCTCTCAAGCTCGTTTGCCGAAGGAATAATGTTCTCATCGCCCGGGTACTCAATGTTGGAAAACGCGGCCTTGATCTCCGCGATCAGCATCTCCTTGGTCATGGACAATTCCGGGGACACATCCTCAATTCTGCATCAGTTAAGAGCGCAAGGCTTCTAGCACGGCATCGGGGCGATGGGCCGCGATTTTCAGGAGCACTCGCGCAGCCCCTTCAGGATAGGTGCGGCCCTGCTCCCAGTTGCGCAGCGTGGCAGCGCTCACACCGATGAGGTGGGCAAATTGCGTCTGGGAGACGTGCAGGCGCTTCCGGATCGACTTGACCTCCACGGGATTGAAGGTGATGATCCGGCTTGGCTTGCGCCTGCCTCTCCGAATATCCCTCGCTTCCTCAATGCTCTTAAGCAGGTCAGCGAAGTCTTTCGTCTTCATAGAACACCCCCTTTGACATACGCGCGCAGCATCTTGAGTTGCTCGCGGGTCAGATCGCCCTGCTCTGTTTTGTCATAGGCGAAGATCATATACAACCGATCCTCCGACCAGCAGTAATAAATGATGCGAAGGCCGCCGCGCTTGCCACGGCCACTGGCTCGCCAGCGCAGCTTCCGCAATCCACCCGCATCTGGAATGACGTCCCCGGCCTTCGGGCGTTCGGCCAGCATGGCTTGAAGACCATGGTACTCGTCATCCGTGAGCAGCCGTGTAATGCGCTGGGTGAAAATGCTGGTTTCGATGAATTCCATGGTAAGTATACGCTAATAGCGTATATCTGTCAACCTGCCATTTCCGAATCGGTGAGTGTCGCCAATATCGGTAGTCTCCAACTTCGTGTACGGCATCCGGTTACGTCCCGATAAGCACCAGCCGAAACCCTTCCGCCAGAGCTTCCAACACCTGGTTGGCATCTTCCGCAACCGCCCGTCTGGATGGTTCAGGAAGTCCAGGTATTCGGGTACTATGGTCAACCGTAGGAGCAAACCCATAACTTTCGCATCAGTTAAGGGGTCTCACCGAGGTACGGGAACAACACAAGCAGAATCGCTACCTGGATACACCAGTTATAAGCCATTACTGTGCTCGCGGTTATTACCTGCTTATCCTCCGAAGCACGGTGAGCAATAGTAAACGGTACGGCAACCAGAGCACTCAATGCCAGCACATTCAGTGCTCCATATATCGTTACATACAGCAGCCCTTGATACTTCATTCCGTATGACCACCCTCCAAACCAATACGGTAGTGAAAGGCCTGCCAACACACAAATAGCGACTATAGATGGCATAAAAGCACGAAGTGGTTTAAGCGGCGCCTGCTTGACCGTCCTGCGAAGAACATACAGATTCAAAATCAAGAATAGGCCACCATGGCAGATCGCCCCTAACACGCTCCCTGCGGGGCCAAGAAACAAGAACAAGGTCACTGCCACTGGTGGAGGATACACAAAAAAGTAAGGCGGAATCCCTCCAAAAGCCAACAGGGCAACGAGCGCGTAGACTGTCACCAGAGATGCCGCAAGGGCAAAATATATCTTGATGAGCTTACTCATAATGCGCACTATCCCCGATAGAGTTCAGACCATTGCCAACGCCACCTGCAACCCCTCCGCCAGCGCCTGGAAGACCGGCAGAGTCTCCGCCGACACTCCTTCCTCGCCAGCCCCAAAAAGTTCTATATTCTCGGAACAACGGCCAGCCGTAGGTCTGGAGATAGATAGACTTACTCATAACCTATTATCATTCAATGTGATGCTCTACAGACTCAGTCACGCCTATTCATCCAACCGTATGTTTGTACGAGATATGTGTGCGCATCTATTGGCAGGCAAGAACCCGGCTACTTTAGTTTCCATCACGATGCAGGATGTCCTTAATCCCATAACCAAACCCCAACATTGACAAACCCAGCAGCAAGATGTTGATGAACGGAAGGGCCAGATAGGATTTTCCTGTCGTGATGCCAGCTACGGCATCTGGAATCTGTTTCCACATGAGATTCACGAAGACGAGGTTGAACGCGATGATCCATAACGTAGCCAAACCGATGACGCCCTGCCATCGCTCTGGGCGCGCCATGTATAGCTTCATGCCAACAAACCAGCAGACACAGCCGACCACGATTGGCACGATCACAGCGATGGGAGAACCCGTCACAAACCCCAACAGCACGATCCAACTCAGTCCCCCTACTGTAATACCTACCATGCTGCCTATCATGCCGCCCCTACTCCCGGTTCGCATTGCTCACACCTCCTTCAAGGCAACCTGTAGCCCCTCCGCCAGCGCCTGGAACACCAGCATCGTCTCCGCTGACACCCCTGCTCCGCTCGGCTCGGAAAGTTCTATGTTCTTGGAACAACGGCCAGCTGTATGTGCACACCCATAACTTTTGCATACCTGACTATGGTCCTCAGCTATTTTTGTATCACGGTGGAAACCGTTTCCCGATGTCGACAATCCTTGTCACTAAAATAGTCTACCGTGACCTTGATCGTTCCAGTCAGTGGAATCGTTTTGTAGACAGGAAGGACGTTAGCGGTGCTACCACTATCTGCTGGTGGATTTTTTTCACCAATCTTTTCATATTCGACAAGGTTTACGGTGTAGGGCGTCGGGAGTTCAGTACAGACAACCACGTCGCACATCCCGTAGCCCACGAACTTCTCGTCGAGATAGTAGAGACCTCTTGGGGGAAGGTCGCTTGAAACTCTTTCCCACTCGTTGTCTGATCGCTTCTGCCTATAGATAGCTGCATTGTCCATGCACGTTTCAAAATACCCTTTGATGGGCACGGTAAACGTCTTGTTGGTCGCATCAACCAGCTCAGAGGAGTCTGGTGCGGCCAGAGCGACAGCGTGTTTTTGGAGCAATCCAAACCACCCCACCATGCCGCTGAAGCTGATGATGAAGATGCAAAGTCGCTTCCTTCCAGAGCCCATCACATCCTCCAACCTTGATTACTTGGTTCGCTCAGATCAGTCATGTACGGAAACGGCCAACACCCCCGCAACCCCTCCGCCAGCACCTGGAACACCGGCAAGGTCTCCGCTGACACCTCTTCCTCGCTCGGCTCGAAAGGTTCGATGTTCTCAGAACAACGCTCAGCCGGAGGTCTGGATGGAGATGGCCTTGCTCATGGCGTGACTATTATAGCGGGGCGGCGGTGGAAGGATACTATTGGCGGGTCCTGCGACCGAGGCTATTGAAACGTTCGAATAAAGCGGCGGACCTCATCGTGGTTGCCGACCATGTGAAAGACCGTCTGATCGCGCTGAACAGAAAACAACAGCCGAAGTGACAGCGAGGTGCGCGCCTCGAACACCGCGCCAAACGCTTGATGGCTGAAAAGCTTTTTGAGGCCTAACCCCTGAGCTGCCTGGTGGGTTTCAAACAATGAGACGACTTGATCAATCGTATCCGCCACGCGTAGTTGCTCATGTTGGGGAAGCTTCCGCAGGGCCTTATGAAACCGCGCCTTGTATTTATAGGTCATGCGTGCGGTTTTTTCACAAGTCTCCTGACATGCGCAACCGCTTCACGGCCACTCTGAAACACCTTATCCCCTGCCTCAGTCTTTTGCGCCCATCGAAGGAGTTCTTGATAGGCGCAATGGGGGATTTTCTCCTCAATACTGATCGGTTTCAAACAAATAACTCCCCTGCGATATTGCACATCAAAATACTGATCCTCTTTCTCGATGCCCGCGGCAACAAGAATCTGTTTTGGAATGCTGACCTGGTTGCCTCTGGTTCGTTTCACGAGCATGGTCATCACCTCCAAAGTGAGTATACCACAGTTTTCATGATATAGTAAATTACTATTCGCCTATGGCCCACCCGAAAGCGCAGTCTACCGGCCCGGTGACTCCAACACTGGCTCAGAAGACTCCGTGTGCCTTGGCTCTGGTGCCTCAAGGGCCATCCCACACGTCGGACAACGGCCTGGCTGCTCTTGTCGGACTTCCGGGTGCATGGGGCAGACATACGCCGCTTTGACTGTGTCGGCTTGGGTCTGCTCATGACTCTGCTGGTCATCCATCATCCCCGTCATGCCGTGATGGTGCTGATGCTCCTGGTCATCCGCAGGTTCCTCGGCGGCCTGAACAACCGACATCGACAGTCCCACAGCCAGCAGTGCAGCCGCCGCCATCTGTACCCTTGTCAGCCGTGCTTCGCCTGGAAGACCAGCAGAGTCTCCGCCGCCACCCCGGCCCCGCTCGCCTCGGGAAGTGCTCTGTGCTCGACACAACGGCCAGCCGAATGTCTGAAGGGCTGCGCGCTGCGCCATCACCGTCAAGGCCTCCGGAGCCGGTCAAACACATCGAGGGCTAAGGCGCAGTTGCGGGGGTTGCGATGAAAGCCGCCATGATCACCATTGGGGTCTTCGATGGCTAATGCCACTGTGCCGCCATACTGCTGGATCCACGCGCCGGCGTCACGCATCCCTACGATGCCGCTTCGGTCGGGATGGGGATCCTGCCCTCCGCCATACGTCACCCATTGCGAGCCGGCTAGCGGCTGGTCGCCGAAGCGGCCTTGCTCGATCTCGCGCGTCGGCGGATAATCTGAGTTGGCTTTCCCGGCATTGGCCACAAACAGGGAGAAGTACTCCTTGTGCAAGCTCCGATCCATCGCCGCAACGGCGTAGATATTCGCGGCTCCCCGGCTAAAGCCATGCAGCATCGCGGCGCCGGGCCTGATCTGGAGGCCACGAAAGACGTCATCGATGACACGGTAGATTTCCTGCGGCAAGAGATAATCGTGAATCCCCTCGCCGGTGCCGAGCCACCATTGAATCGCGAGCAACCCGTAGCCGCGTGGCTTCAAGAACTGATGCCACACGTAAAAATCCACGAACGCGCACCCCTCGTGCCCATGCAGGGTGGTGATCATGGGTGGCGGATGCTGAGCATCGCTCCCTTCAGGAAACCATAAGAGATAATAGCTTTTCCCGTCAGCCGTGAGCCCCACCTCGGCGCCGTGCTCCAGCGCATAGCGGACGCGCGGCGCCTCTTCCTGCTGGGCTTGCTCGATGAGGGAATGATGCGGCAACTCGGCGAAGGCAAAAGGGGCGGCCAGGCATAGCCAGGTCAGCGCAGCGGTCTGGAGGCGCTTGTTCAACGCGGGGAGAGGTCAAGCGCCGAGAGGGTCTCGGCGAGCGGGCTGCCGCGGGTATCGCGCCGCACTTGGCGGATGCTGAGGCCATCGCGCAGTTGGTGGAGATCATCCGGCAGCTGCAGCTCGTTCTGGACGATCGCCGCCCCCACCACCCCTTCCAGCGCTTCGCGCAGCATCCAGCCGGCCGCCCCGGTATAGCCGTTCCAGATCATGCGGCCCTGGTCGAAGGTGGTGAGCAGATCGGCGGCTTGCTTATTGGGCTGCCCGCCGTACATCTCGATCTCCGGCGACTGCGCGTGCGGAATGGGAGAGACTTTGAGCCACAGCCGGTAGGCGGTGTCGCGGTAGTGCTGCGCGCGGACGCTATCATTTTCCTTGAGGCTCTGCTCCACCAACACCCGGGCCGCCTTGATCAGCCATTGCACGCCATGGCAATACATGCCGTTCTCGCGCACCCCTTCGGGGTATTTGCTGCTGCGGCCCAAATACGGCTTGGTGTCCTCGCGCAGCGCCGGCCAGCCGAGGAGAATGGCATTGTCCCGCTCCAGCACCTTCAAGGCGGTATCGAAAACCGTGCGCGCGCGCTGAGGATTCATGCCCGCCATCACGGCCCAGGCCGCGGTCAGCGCGTCGATTTCCCAAATACCGCTGTCCTTGACGCCGATCTCGGTGCCGTCATCGTGGATCGCGCGCAAGTACCGATCGGTGCGCCAGGTCTGCTCCAGGGCCTCTTGCAGCGCGTTCAGCTGCTGGGCATACCACGCTTCATGCTCAGCGCCCTGCCGCTTCCCGAGATAGGGCAAGAGTCCCTTGAGGATATACACCAGAAAGAAGCCCAGCCACACGCTTTCGCCCTTGCCTTCGCTGCCGATTTCATCCAGCCCGTCATTCCAGTCGCCGGTGCCCATGAGCGGCAGGCCGTGCGCGCCCATGCGCTGGCGCAGCACGAGGTTGAGGGAGCGCAGGCAGTGCTGGAAGACCGTATCCGCCCGGGTGACGCGCTGGTAGAGCCCGCCCCAGCCCTGTTTGTTCTTCGGCAGCGGCAGAAACGGATTCTCCGAGGCGACATACGAGGTCATTTCCTCCAAGATCGACTCATCACCGGTAGCGCGCAGGTACTCCACCACCGCCCACACCAGCCACAGCGGGTTATCCGAAGCGTGCGACCGGCAGGCAAACGCGGTGCGCCCATCGGCCAGGGTGAAGAACCAGTGGAAGACATCACCCTCGAGGAACTGCTGGGCCGCGTGCAGCAAGATCTGCCGGCGCGCCAGAGTGGGGTCGAGCCAGATGAGATTCACCGCATCCTGCAGCTGGTCCCTAAAGCCGTAAGCCCCGCTCGTTTGATAGAATCCGCGCCGGGCCCAGATGCGCTCGACCAAGGCCTGGTATTTGAGCCAATGGAGCAAGGAGTCGAATTCCGGCTGGTTGGTCTCCACCTTGAGCGTCCCCATCACCGAGGCCCACCATTGGCGCGTGTGCGCCAGGCTCTGCTGCACCGCATCAATGCTGCGGTACTTCTCCACCACCGCCGCCGCCTGCTGGGGCGTGCCGGCCTGCCCCAGCATCACGGCGATCGTGCGCTCGCCGCGCGCGGGAATGTCCACCGTACCCATCAAGACCGCCGCGGCCCGGTCATCCGCGACGGCGCCGTTGGCCGCCCCATTGGCCTCGACAAAGTACGGGTGGGCCACCCCATACCCGGCGCCGAAGAAGCGTCCGCGCTGCGTGGTGGTGTGCTGGGCCTCCAGTGTCATGGCCACAAACGCCGTGCCCACGCGGAACGTGTTGCGCGGGTTCTCAAAGAACAGCGCATTGAGCGCCGGCTCATAGCGCGAGCCCAGCGGCCCGGAGCGCTCGGCCTGAAAGGCCATGACCATCTGGAAGTAGGGGGCCACGCGCAGCTGGCGTGGTTGGTCTTCCTGGTTCTTGATCGTCAGCAGGTAGAGCCCCACCGGATCCTCGGGTGGCACGAACACCGTCAGCTCGGTGGCAAGCGTCCCGCGCGTCATCCGAAAAACAGCCGTGCCATCGACGCTGAAGGTCACCTCATGCTGCGCGCGCGGGTCATTGAGCGGATGATGCGTCGGCGCATACCACTCGCCGCGCGCCGGCTCATACAGATAAATCGCCTCCGAAGGCACTTCGCTCGTAGTCGTATCGGGCCAATCCGGCGTGAGGCGGTTCTGCTGCGAATTGGCATTGCAGGAGGTGTGCAGCCCGCGGTTGGTGACCATGACCGAGTGCCCCAAGGCGTTGGCCAGCGCATGGTCAAAGGGCCGCGGGGTGTAGGGGGTATGCACCACCAACGTCTTGCCCTCATCCCGATAACTGCAGTACGGCTGCGGCGTGCCTGGGGGAATCTCGCCATGGCCGATGAGCGGCTTGCGCACCGGTGCTTGGGCGGCCGCGGCAGGCGCTGCCGGCTGCATCGGCAAGAAGCGCGTGACCAAATCCAAGGCCGCTTCCTTATGCTTGGCGTAGCCGATCAGCAGACGCACCGTCTGCCGGCTCTGCGGCCCCACCGTCACCGGCACCAACAGGCTGCCGATCGGATCAAACGTGGGATAGCCGCTCGTGTCGCACGCGGCGTGAAACGCCAGGGTCTCCAGACTGCGCGGCTGCCAGAGGCTGCGGGCCCGGCCGATGAATTCCACGCGCGAGGTCAGCAAGCCGGTGGGCGGCAGATCAGTGGCCAGCACGCCCATGGATTTGGTGGTGCGCTGCTTGGCCAGAATCGCGTGGGCCGCGCTCACGTACTCCATTTCCACAAACAAGCGCGCGTATTGCGTGTGAAAGCGGTCATCCAGCGGGCGATTCAAGACCCATTCGAGATAGGGCACCAGGGCCAACTGCCGAGGCGTGCGCGAGGCATTCTCAAGCGTGATGGTCCAGATCTCGACCGTGGCATCCGGGTCCGGCAGGCTCATGGTGATCGTGGTGTGCAGACCCTGCGCGTCATTGACCACCTGCACGCCCTGGTCCTGCCGGCTGACGCGCGAGGCGTCGAACTGCATGGTGGGAAAGTTGCCCAGCACCGGCCAGGCCCGGCCCCCTTGCGCCGGCAGCTTCGCCGTATCCACCAGGAACAGCGCGCGGCCGCAGGGGTCCATCCGGTCGTAGCTGCGGCGCGTGACGTCGAATGCCTTGCCGATCACCTCGCTATAAACTTCCCCGCTCGCCTTCGCCACCAACCGGTACTCACGATTGGCGAGCTGGTATACGGTGTCGCGGCCCTGATGCCTGCGCTGAGCCCACGTGCGCAGCCCCCTCGAGAGGGCGGCAGCTATCAGAATCCCGCCGCCCAGCACCAGCAGCAGCTGCCAGCCGTTCAGCGCAGCCAGGGCCTCTGAGAGCCCGCCCTGCCCAGCCTGGCGCAGGATGATCGCCTGCGATTTGCCCCAGGCGTAGTCCCAATCCTGGCCGCGCGGCAGATAAAATGGAATCAGCAGCGGCGCCCACGTGGCAAAGCGCTTGATGGCCTCTGGGATATACCGCTGGGCAGCTGCCGGCCCGATGAACTTCGCGGCCCGCTCATCGAGGCGATCCAAGCCGATAAAGCTAAGGTTCACGAGGGTGGCCACGCGCAGGCCCATGTGGTCCATCCAAATGAGCACGCGCACCGCATCATAGGCCAGCACCGAGACGAACACCTCCAAGCTCCACTGTTGGAAGAGCTCCGGAGGCAGCGTGAGATGCTGATACATCGCCACCAGCGTGCGCAGCGCCCCATCCTGGTTGTACCAGGTGGGCTCCGGCATCATGCGCAAGAAGGTGAAAATGATCGGCGACATCCAAAGCCCCCAGCGCAGCACGTAGAGCATATGCTCGATGAGCTGCGTAAAGCCGGTCTTGGAAAAGAAGTGCCGGATCGGAGAAGCGTCTTTCTCGAAATAGGCCTGGAGCAGCACCTTGTTGATCGCAAAGAGCCAGGCTGCGACGGCCCAGTTGATCACCCCGGCCAGCGATTCAATGAAGAGCAGCTTGACGCCGCCGGCGTAGGTGCCCAGATCCATGCGGCCCCACTTGTTCACCAAGGGATAGGTGACGTACTGCACCGCGTCAAACCCCGCGCTGGTATAGAGCCGGAATTTGTCCACCACAACGGGCACCTGCCGCGTATCCAAGTAGAAGGCCGCGGCCCCCCCGACAAACGCCCCCAGCAGCCCGTCCACCAGATACAGCCGCCAAGACTGAATCCGGCCCTTCCGAATGCAGCCGTACACGAGGTCGCGCCCCAGGCTGATGCCGGTAGAGGCCAGCACCCCTAAGCCCAGCCCAAACAGGACGCGCCCGGCCGTGTGCTCGGCGAACACTCCCCGCGTCAGCATCAGCGCAAATCCCAACCCCACCACCCCGCCCCGAGCATAGAGCACCGGGTTGTGGTAGCTGTACCACACCCGATCAATGAAGCGCAGGCTGCCGTCAAAGGTTTCAATGAGCGTTTTCAACAGCGGAAACAATAAAGCACCCGCCGCCACCCCCACGAGCAGGGGTGCTGCGTGCATCAGAGCCTGCGCCGCCGGCGCATCCACCACGAAACGCAGCGCAAACAGCAGCGCTAACAGGATGCCGCTGTAGGCCATCCCCTTGCGCACGCCGCCCTGCACGTGGGCCCAGATCTTTTCCTGTGAGGGCGCGTGGTGATGCAGCCCGTCCAAGAGGGCTCCGGTGATCAGATAGACCACCCCCCAGAGCCCGGCATAGGAGAGCATCACGGTCGCCAGGCCGATAATCATGCGCACCAGCACCGGCAGACCGGCCACCGCGGCGGTCGAGCCCCAATCCGCCACGTACGGCGCAGCCACCGCGTTGAGCGACACGCAGGCGATCCACCCATGGCCCTTCGCGGTGCGCAGCCAGCGGCCCTTGGTGGCCAGGCTGATGCCGTTCAACACCGCTTCATTGAAGCCCAGCACCACCAGGAAGCGGCCCAGCACTTCCGCGATCAGGGGTTGCGTCGACAACAGGCCCAGCGTCAGGACCCCGGCAAGCTCCTGCAGCAAGGCTGGAGAGCCCAACAAGAGCAGCCAATTAAAGAGATAGGGCGTGGCCACGATCAGCATCGAGGTCACCGGCCGCAGCAGCCGTCCGGCACTGGAGAGCATCGTGAGGTTTGCGATTTGATAGATCAGAAACGTCAGCGTGGCCAGCCCGCCATTCAGCATGAGCTCTTGCGCCCAGCTGCCGGGGCCTTGCAGCACTTCTTGGCGGCTCGAGGACACGGCCAACAGGCCGGTCAACACGGCTTGCTCAAACGCTTCGCGGGCCGTGAGGCGCTTGCCGGTCAGGCCCCATTTCACCAGCCCGACCAGCCCGGCGGCCAGCAGCCCCAGTGCCAAGCAGCCAAACCGCACGTTGAGATATTGGAAGGTGCCCTGCGCATGGACGTGCCAGGCCAGCCACGCCAGCGCCACCGCTGCCACGCCGTACAGCCCATCACGCGCAAGGCCTGAAAGCCCTGCGGCGGTTTGCTGCGTCGGCCAAAACCGCGCGATCAGCGAGGCCAGGAGTGCCGCCAGCAGACCCAGCAGCAGCACCGCCAGCACCTTCAGATACATCCAATAACGCTGCAGGAAGCTCAGCGGGCCGAACTCGGCATCGAGATAGAGGGTGCCGCTGACGCGCTCCTGCACTTCCGCAGGACTGACGCCGATCGGGCTGACGGAGAGGGGCCCGACGGCCATCGGGGAGATGACAAACACGACTTCGCGCAGTTCGCCAATCGCTCCCCAGCTGATCGCTTCTTGCTGCCGGGTCCAGCCCGCGTGCAGCTCCAGGGGAATCGTCTGCATCCCCCGGCTGCCCTTAACTTCCACCTTGACCGCGATCTGCGCCACCTGGTCGGGGTGCAGCACCTTCACGCCGAGGCTGATGGCATCGGCCGCCTCGGGGCCCAGCTGTGGCGGGTAGCTCTTGGTCCAGACCCCGATGATCGACCCCGCCGGCAGCGCGTAGTCGAACTTGAGCACATCCCGCTGCGTCTCTTCATCGGTCGCGCTCAGCGTGCGCCCGTCTCCCGGCCCGATATTAAAGACCCCGACTTCCAGTGCATCCAGCAGCCGATACGAGGCAGCAGCCTGCGCCAGGGGCGCCCAGAGTGCTGACCCGCCCCACAGCACGCACAGGGCCAGCGCGAGGGACGCGCGCGAGGAGCGGTTCAGACGGGAGCCAGGAACGAGATGGGCGGGTGAGGGCGAAGCCGTGGCGCGCGTGGGAAAGCGCTGCGTTGAGCAGATCATCTGATCATGGCCTACACTCGTTGCCTACGGGTTAGTTCCGGGGGTTCGTGTGCGGCAAAAACCGAGCTCAAGGTAATGCTATATAGTAGCGGAAAGCAGGCTAGCCTGCCAGGCAAATCACTGTGCGTCGGGTGGGAAAGTCCGCGCCTCATATTTTACAGGGCGGCCTAGCTCCTGCAGCAGCACATCGACCTCCTGCTTCATTTCGACCATCCGCATTTCGCGGTCAACCATCACGCGGTTCAGGTTCTCCATCTGGCGCACCTTGGCTTCGAGCGCTTCTTCCGTAATCCGGCGCTTGGCCACTTCGCCTTCGAGGTTGGTGACCGCCTTGAGAAGCTCGGCGGTGCGCTCCGCCACCCGGCCATCCAACGTCCGATTTAACGTCGCGAGCGCTTCGGCTTGCTCGGCCAATTGCCGACGATCTGCCAGCATCGCCAGCTGCCATGCGCTCACCGCGCGGAACACATAAAGCCAACTGGCTAAGAGCAGCACCAACGCAACGAGGACGGCCCCCGCCAACCACGCGCCGTGCTGCTGCTGGCGCCTCACGGCCTCTTGGGCTTGCTGTTGCAGCGTGGTGGTCAGCCGCTGGATGCCCTGGATATAGACCGCTTTGTTCGTTTCATACGCCGGGCTCAAGAGCACCCGCTGGGCCTCGTCTCGCCGGCCTTGTCGCACCAGCTCAAAGGCTTGATTCTCCATCGCGACGAGCTGGACATTGGCCGCCGCGGTCTGCGCCGTGGACTGTTGGCTGGGCAGGTCCTGCGCCATCTCTTGGGCGGCCCGGATGTCGGCATCTAACTGCGTCTCGAAAAATCGATACCGTTGCTCCCAACCGGCATCGCCCGTGGCAGATGCCATGCGCGCCGACATCGTGAGCACCTCATCCAAATGCACGATGCTCCCGATCAACTCCTTCAGACGCACTTGTTCGGTCAGCACGCGATGCGATGCTTGAAACGATCGTATCGTATACGCGCCCAGCCCGAGGAGAATCAGGCTGGTCAAACCCAAGGCCGCGGCCATCAGCCGCAGCATCACGCGGCCGCTACCCTTCACGTCAGCCGAGATGTGCCCTGCCGTCATCCGTCCCCCCTGGCCTATAGCTCGTACCGCCCTGGGTGACCAAGCTCCTTGGACAGGGCATTGACTTCACGCTTCATCTCCAGCATGCGCTCTTCCCGGTCGACCATCATGGCATTGATGGACGCCAGCTGGCGGTTGGTCGCTTTGAGCGTTTCTTCCGCCTGCTTGCGCTGCGTGACATCCCGGATAATCGCCGTAAAGAACGTCTGTCCCTCTGCCTGCCACTGGGCCATCGAAAGCTCTATGGGGAATTCTGTGCCGCCTTTGCGCAAACCGATCAGGTCAATCGTCCGGCCCGCCAGATGCGGCGGTCCCCCGGCCGCGAGGGCCGCCAGGCCGCTGACGTGCGCTTGGCGAAACCGCTCCGGCAAGATGAGGGCCAGCGAGCGCCCCACGATGTCTGCGGCAGGATAGCCAAAGATCCGCTCGGCCCCCTGATTCCAATACACGACCTGTCCCTGGCGATCGGCCGAGATAATGGCATCCCGTGCTGTTTCTGTCACGGCACGCAGTGACTCGTTCGCACGCTGCAGCTCTTGCGTGCGCGTGCGCACTTGCACCTCCAAACGCTCGTTGGCTTGTTCCAGCGCAGCTTCTGCGGTGGTCCGACGGCCGATTTCCCCGCACAGGGGTTGAAACACCGTCCAATGCAGCGCAGGAAACACGAGGAACACCAGCAGGAGAGCATCCGCTAAGCCCTCCACGATGGGCGGCAGCACGCCAACGCGCAAGGCGACCCCATGCAGCAGCAGCATGATGAACCCTTCGGCAATGAAGATGACGACCACCAATATCGCTAAGAAGCGTTTGGGGTGTGAAAGAGGCATTTAAGCTGCAGAGTCCTTTCTTTTCTTGCGACGCAGCACAAACTCCAGCACGCCATCTGTCGCCATCAGCACGACCAACACCACCAGCAGAAACACACGATAGGCTACGCGCTCCTTGAAAAGGCCCTCCCCCTCTTGCGCATACTCCTCCCAGAAGTACGCGAGAATCGCCAAGCACGCCACCCAAATCACGGTCTTCCATTCTTTGCTCACGAACACTCCTCGCCAGCTCCACCGGCCGACGCCGTGGGGATAACGCCGCCAGCCTGGCCACAGCCGCGGCACGGCCTCACGGTAGCGTGCATACTCCGCAGCATACTCCTGCAGCAGGAGGGCCTCTTCTTGCGCCATTTTGTGATGATAGGTCATGAGAAACCCTGCCAGGGCTGCCACGCTGACCCAGAGGCTTTGGACCATGACGCAGAATCCCGCGCCCAGCAGCAACGTGCCAAGATACAGCGGATGCCGCACAAAAGCATACGGCCCTGCGGTGATCAGCCGGCCTATTTTCGCCGCCGTGCTGCCTTGCCCTGCCTGATTCACTTTGACGTGTCCCACGAAGCCGTTGGCCCACAGGCGAAGAGCCTCACCCAGGCCAAGCAGGAGAAGGCCTGCCCGCAAGGAGTGTTCGCTGACACGGCCGGTGAACAGCAGCCCGATAATGACAGGATAGACGAAAAGAAAACGCGGCTTGGTGAGGCGTCTCAAACGCTTCGGTAAGGGCATGAAGGATAATCTGTGTAGCCTTGGGGGCCTGGGGTGTAATAGGTGGCAGGGTCCGGCTGATTCAAAGGCGCCTCCTCGGCAAAGCGGCGCGGCAGGTCGGGATTGGCCAGAAACAGCCGACCGAACGCGACGGCGTCGGCTTCCCCTGCGGCCAAGAGGGCCTCTGCGGTCTGCTGGTCGATCCCCTGATTCGCGATGTAGACCCCGCCAAAGCGTTGCTTTAATTGAGGGCCGATGCGGCCAGGGCCCAGCGACTCGCGAGCGCAGAGAAACGCAATCTTCCGCCGGCCGAGCTCTTGCGCCACGTAGCCGAACGTGGCCAAGGGGTTGGTATCCCCCATATCATGCGCATCGCCGCGGGGGGCCAGATGCATGCCGACCCGGCCGGCCCCCCACACCGACACGACCGCGTCGGTCACTTCCAGCATCAACCGCGCCCGGTTTTCGATCGACCCGCCGTAGCGGTCAGTGCGCTGATTCGACCCATCCTGCAGGAACTGGTCGAGCAGATACCCATTGGCCCCATGAATCTCGACTCCGTCAAACCCGGCTAATTTCGCGTTCGCCGCCCCCTGTCGGTAAGCCTCTACGATACCAGGGATTTCATGCAGTGCAAGCGGCCGCGGGGTGACGAAGGGCTTGGACGGACGCAGCGAGGTCACCTGGCCTGCCGCCGCAATGGGGCTCGGGGCCACCGGCATTTCGCCGTTCAAGAACACCGGATCCGAAATCCGGCCAACATGCCACAGCTGCAGCAGGATGCGGCCGCCAGCGGCATGCACCGCGCGGGTGACGAGCTGCCAGCCCTGCACTTGTGCCGGGGACCAGATGCCGGGTGTGCTGGGGTAGCCGACGCCCATCGGGGTGACCGACGTGGCCTCGCTCAGGATGAGGCCTGCCGAGGCGCGCTGGACGTAATACGTGGCCATCAGGGCGTTGGGGATACGGCCCTCGGAAGCGCGGCAGCGAGTGAGCGCCGCCATCACCATGCGGTTGGGCAGCGTCAAATCGCCTGCCTGTAATGGGTCAAACAGTCTCGACATTATGCACCAATCTTCCAGAGGGATGGCTGGCCCTAGCGCAAAGCTGCGAACGCCAGGCGGCCCGGGGCGCCATGGGCAAAAAACCCTTCCACGCGCACGCCGGCCAAAGCCCGGCTCAGCAAGCGCCGGGCGCGCCGGAACTGCCGCTGGTGGAACTGCCGCTCCTCCTGTAGGCTGTCGAATGCTTGCGCCCCGCCATACGCCGCACAGTCCTGGTGCTGCACGATGATGATCCGGCGCACCCCGTGCAGTTGGTACACGAGCTGCACGTCCTTGAAAATCCAACGGCGCACCAGCGGGGGGGCATCCTGCAGCGCCCGCAAGCCGCCGGCGGTCGCCTTCAGGTCATACCATCGCACGCCCTGCCTTCGCACAAAGCGCTGGGTGGCCTGGATATACCGGTAATCTTTGCAGCAGATCACGAGTGCCGGGCGTGGAGGGCGCATGAGTATAAGGGGTAGTATAAGCCCCCTTAGAACATCACTGAAGGGTAATAAGCGCCGGCCGGCTCCTCATACTGCCCTCTTGCCATCAGAGTGAGGGGCTTGACGATGCGCAAGCCCTCGCCCAGACACCAGCGGAAAAACTCGCTGCGCCGCGTGGGCACCAGGAAGGCCAGCGGCTCGGGGGTGACGGCCGCCGCACCGAGCAGAAGCGCTTGCAGATCGGCGTCTGTGCGCGCCACGGCATGATTCAGCGGCCAGAACGTGACAGCCGAGGCATAGGCGCGCAATGCCCCTCGCCGCCGCGCCACAAAAGGCTGAAACACCCCCAACGCATCGCGCAATTCGCGCGCCCGGTCAAAACCATGCACCTGCCGGCAGAGGACTGCGGCCTCTTCCAAATCAGCTGCCGTGGCCGGACGCACCGCATAGCCTGGCACCGGGCGGTGGCGCACCCGCCCTTGCATGAGCACCAGCGGCTCCACTGCGCAAAAGCCAAGCGAGGCATACAGCGCATAAGAGGCCGTGTTAAACGCATCCTGCACCAGGCGTACGCCGGCAGCCCCTCGCGCGCGCCGCAGCACGGCTTGCATGAGCGAGCGCCCCACCCCGCGCTGCTGATACGCCGGGTCCACCGTGAGGGGTCCCACGCCACGAATCGCGCTGCGCTCATCCAGGAAGTTTGAGCCGCGCACGCGGCCCCCAGCCTCGTAGACCACCCCGTAGATCTCGGGATGGCGGGTGAAATCCTGCACGAGATGGATCCCGGTTTGGGTTGAGGGGAAATCCGGTGGGAAGCCATGGCGCTGGGCAATGCCGTTGAACGCGGCGTAAATAATCCGCCCGCACGCCGTGGCATCGCGCGGCTGTATTCGGCGCACGCGCGCCGCAGACGTAGAGCGCTGCTTGATCGTCACTGGCGTGGGTGAGAGGTCGCAGTGGCAGGCTCGACGTCCCAGGCGCCGCCGAGGGCCTTAATCAGCAGCACTGTGGAGAGCAGGCGCTCGCTGAGCACCTGCACCGCCGCGCGCTCGGCCTGCAAACGCGAGCGCTCCGCATCGACGGCTTCGAGAAAATTGACGAGCCCCTGTTGGTAGCGGCTATTGGAGAGGGTGGCGGCCTGGCGCGCGGCTTCGACGACCTGGGCCTGGGCCTGGGCCTGGGCCCCGCGGTGCTGCAGATTGGCCAGCGCGTTCTCGACATCGGCAAAAGCCACGAGCACGCGCTGGCGATACGCGGCCAACGCCTCGTCATACTGCGCGCGCACCGCCTGCACATTGGCGAGATTGCGTCCCACGGCAAAAATGGGCAGCGACAGGCTGGGGCCCAGCGACCAGACTTCACTCGTGCGCTTGAACAGATCGCCCAGCTCGGCGCTGACATACCCGGCTGAGCCGGTCAAGCGCAGCACCGGGAAGAAGGCGGCTTGCGCGACGCCGATCTGCGCATTGGCAGCGGCAAGCCCCCGCTCGGCCTCGGCCACATCGGCCCGGCGCTCAAGCAGCGTCGAGGGCAGCCCGGCAGGGACTTGGGGCGGTGCTCCATCCAACGGCAGTGCGGCCACCGTAAAGTCGGAAGCCGGCTTACCGCACAGCACCGCAAGCGCATTCTCAAATTCCGCGCGTCGGCGGCGCACATCGGCGAGTTCGGCTTCGGCCGTGGCGAATTCCGTACGGGCACGCGCCACATCCAGCGCGCTGACCACCCCGCCGGCAGCCCGCTGCTCAGCCAGCTGCACCGCGGCGCGGCGCAGCTCAACGGTTTGCTCCAAAATCCGCGTCTCGGCATCCAGCTGGCGCAGCCGGAAATAGTGCATCGCCACATCGCTCGTGATTTTCAGCAGCATCCAGCGGTGCGCCGCGAGGCTGGCCGCGGCTTCGGCCCGCGCGGATTCAAACGAGCGCCGCACCCGGCCCCAGAGGTCGACTTCATAACTAAGATCCAGCGGCAGGCTGTAGACATCACCCGTGAAGCTGCCTGAGCCGCCAAAGGAGCTGCTAGAGCGCTGGAAATGGTCGTAGACAGGGTTCAAGTCCAGGCTGGGCAAGAACTCGGTGCGGCTGACTCGGGCCATGGCGCGCGCCTGCTCGACGCGGGCCAATGCCTGGCGCAGGTCCTGATTGGCGGCCAGCGCCTGCTCCTCGAGAGCACCCAAGGCCGGGTCAGTGAACACATCCCACCACACGCTGGGGGTGTGCCCATCGCGAGGGACCGCAGGCTGCCAATAGCGCGGGTCGACTGTGGTTTTCCAGGCCACCGGTGCTGGTGCTACCGGCCGCTGATAGTTCGGCCCCACCGCGCACCC